>JAGVUR010000076.1 GCA_019136135.1 Verrucomicrobiota bacterium | reverse complement strand
GGTTCCTTCCTTCCAGGGATTGTCGTCCTTGGTCTTTGGCGCTTTCAGGTGTCCTGCTGGCCAGGAGTAGTTGGCGTGTCCGCCGGATTGCATTCCTTCGAGGTAGTGCATGTCCCTTGCGCACCACCATTTGCCATGTTCGCCTCCGGTGACCAGGTTCAGGTTTCCCGGTTCCCAGTTTGCCCAGTAACGTCCCACTTCTTCGCTGTACTTGCGCTTGTCCGTACGCGTCATAGGGTGGTCCGGGTGGTAGCATTCATAGAGTCCTTCGGCGGTTGTCACGTCGAGGAATCTGGCTTGGTACGGGTACTTTTCCAGGTCTCGCGGCACGACGATCTTGCAGGCTTCGAGGATTTTTGCGGTACAGCGTTTCCAGGATGTCCTTGAGCCGTCGAAGGTCGTCCATGCCTTCATGGTTGTGCCGTCCGCTTTTCTTACTGCGTGTCCTGGGAGTAGTCCTGACATGGAGTCGATCTTGTCGGTATTGTTATAGATGTCCGTATAGACGTCATATCTTCCGAGGAGGTAGCCCATTTCGTTTGCGACCTCCATGTCTTTCGGGTTGAATCCTCCATTGACGAGCAGCTTGTCGATGCCGTATGATTTTGCGAGCTTGAGGAATTTGAGGTTGTTTCCGTTCCAGGTGTCTGACGCTCCCATCAACTTGAGGACGTTTGGATTGTGCTTGGCCTTTTCCTTGAGCGTGACGAGGTATCCGTTTTCCTTTGCCCACTTGCGCCAGATCTTTGTTACCGCGACATAGCCTCCCTTGTCAATGAAGCAGTACCTGTAGATCCTTGGTTTTGCTCCGAAAGTTCCTTTTGTGGGGAGCCAATGGACTTGCGGGATACGCGTTGTTTCCTTGTCGTTGAGTTCGAGCTTGGCGAGTGTCAGCGTCGCATCGTCCGAGGTTTCCGCGATAATGCCGTATCCGACTCCTGTTTTGATGCTGTTGATCGCAACGAAGGGCAGGTCTGCCGCGAGCGTGATGCCTCCGATTGGGCATGGTTCTTCCCGGAGGGGGTAGAGGTGTCCGCTTGAGTAGTCCGCGCAAGCGATTGCGGCATCGATGTCATCATGTACGAATCCGATGATATCGGGATAGTTTTTCGCCATCTTTTCGTCTGGCCTCTGTGCTATGAGTTCGAATTTGAGTTCCGGCAGATTGTCCGTCAATGTTGCCTTGACGTTGACGATTGGATGTCCTTCCTGAATCCATGTGTATGTGATTCCGTTATTGATTTTCTCGACGTTTACGCATGCGTCCTTGCTGGGGAGCTTGTCCGGTATGGCATCGTCATTTCCGAGCAGGATTGTTGCGAACGTAGCCGGGTTTGAATGTTGCCATGTGTCCGGATAGTAGAGCTGTCCCTTTCGTTGTGCGGGTTGGTCTGCGTCATTGACTCCGATGGCGAATCCGAAGGTCTTTCCCGCCGTCAGGTCGAGCTTGAATTCCTCTGCGTCGATCGTGATTTCGACCAGGTATCCGTCTTGGGTTTTCGTTGTTTTCGCGGTTGATTTCTGCAGTGGTTTCCTGGTTCTGTCGAGGATGGGTGTGGTTTCGTCGAGTTTTGGGTATGCGGCGTACTGTCCTGACCCGATCCAGAATTCGACGCTGTCATAGTGCCACCATTCCTGGTCGAGGGCCGGGAAGGCGAGTTTGTCGTCAACGATGTTTACATTGATGAGCAGTTGTCCATTTTGGGTTTTGACTGTAGCGTTCGCCTTGCAGTCCTTGTCGTCCTTGAGTGCGTTGTTCGGCACGTTGATTTGTTTCGTGATTGGGATTTCCATCGGCTTGTCGGCCTTGAGATTGAGTTTTCGGATTGGTCCTCCGAACTGTAGCGGCTTTTGTGGCTGCGACCAAAGGCGTCCAATGCGCTTGTCGAGGACCGAGTAACGTCCCGTGGTTGGAATGAAGGTCACCTCCAGGGAGGAATTGGAGAATTTGATTTCCTGTGAATGGAGGATGGCTCCGGACAAGATGGCCAAGGTAAGAATCAATCGACGGAAGTTCATGCTGCCTCCTAAATAATGAATGGATTTCTTCAGTACAAATCAAACATATCATTAAACCTAAAAGACTTAATCGATTTTTCAAGGAATGCGGGGAATGAGCATCCAGAAAATCAAGGCAAAAAAAATCACAATGGTTTCTTGCAAGGTTGTGAAGATGATGTAAATTACTTCGCAATACACAGAACAGTGCATATCAAGGTGCTGTTGTGGCGATGAAGTAAATTATTGAGAATTATGCAGAACAAGGCTTATTCAAACGCATATCGATTTAGCTGGTTTTGGCGATTTACGTCAATGCCTGCTTGTTTGCGTTTGGAAGCCGAATTGGAGAAATAAGGCATCAATGGATTGAGAAAGGGATTTCAATCCAATAAAGGCAAACTCGTCAGGCAAGAAACAATCAATGCCTCGACGAGTTTTTTTTATGGGAAAATCATGGCTTGTCAGGCAGGGGCGTGGCGGGTAGAAGACCTGCCGCAAAGCAAAGATTTTCCCAATAGCACACATTGTAGCGAATGTAAGGAATCGAAGAATGAATGACTTGACGTTGAAGGATTGTGTGGACAGGAAGGCGCTCTCGCGCATCCAATTGGAACGTCTTCAGCAAACCGTGACGCGGCTCTACGAGAAGGTGCCCTTCTATACGAAGGCATTTGATGAGAAGGGAGTCAAGCCTCGCGATCTGAAAACCCTGGCTGATTTGGCGAAATTCCCCTGCACGGTCAAGACGGACCTCAGAGACCATTATCCATTCGGCTTGCTGTCGGTTCCCCAAAACGACATCGTGCGCATCCATGCTTCCAGCGGTACGACCGGGAAGCCCACGGTGGTCTGCTACACCCGCGAAGACTTGTCCATTTGGGCCGAAACGATGTGCCGGACCTTGCAGATGGGTGGGGCGACGGAGGACGACATGGTCCAAGTCGGCTACGGCTACGGCTTGTTCACGGGCGGGCTGGGCGTCCATTATGGTGCGGAGCGCCTCGGGTGCTCCGTCGTGCCAATGGGCGGCGGCTCCACTGAAAAACAGCTGATGCTGATACGTGATTTCGGTACGACTGTCATTTGCTGCACGCCTTCCTTCTTCGTCCACTTGATTGAGGAAGCCGAGAAGATCGGGCTGGATTTCCGTGATACCAAGTTGCGCATAGGCTTCTTCGGCGCAGAGCCGTGGACCGAGGAGATGCGCCAACTGATCCAGGAAAAGTCAGGCATCCGTGCCTATGACATCTTCGGTCTCTCTGAGATCATGGGACCCGGAGTGTCGTCGGATTGCGAATGCCATTGCGGATTGCATATTTTCGAGGACCACTACTATCCTGAAATCCTGGATCCCAACACCGATGAGGTGCTGCCTCCAGGAGAAGAGGGCGAAATCGTCTTCACGACGATTACCAAGAAGGGGATGCCGCTCCTGCGATATCGTACCCACGACATCTCGCGACTGCATTACGAACAATGCAAATGCGGCAGAACCCTGGTCAGAATGGAAAAGATCCGCCGCCGCAGCGACGATATGCTGATTATCCGCGGAGTCAACCTGTTCCCGTCACAAGTCGAAAGCGTCTTGTTGCCGATCAAGGGAACGGTGCCGCACTACCAGCTCGTCGTCACCAGGACCAAGGCGATGGATGAACTGGAAATCAAAGTCGAAGTCACGCCGGATGTGTTCTCAGACGAAGTCCGTTCGCTGGAAGTTCTCCGCAACAAGATTGCCTTTGAGATCAAGCAGATCATCGGCTTGTCCGCCAAAATCACTTTGGTCGAACCTGGGACGCTGGAGCGAAGCGCAGGCAAGGCGAAACGCGTGCTCGATCTCAGAAAGCAGGCTTGATAGATTAGAAAGTATTGTAAGGAGCGTTAGACATGGCTATCAAACAAGTGTCGATTTTTTTGGAGAACATGGTTGGCCGCTTGGCGACAGTATCGCAATTGCTGGGTGATGCTGGAATCAACATCCGAGGGCTGGCCGTTGCTGACACGAATGACTTCGGGATTTTGCGCCTGCTAATTGACGATGTGGAGTCGGGCGTTGATATCTTGATGAAGAATGGCATTGTCTGCCAGTACAGCGAGGTTTGCGCTGTCGAGATCGAGCCGTGTCCCGGCAGTCTAGCGAAGGCGCTTGGGGTTTTGCGCGATGCCGGGGTCAACGTGAACTACATGTACACCGTCGCCGAACCCGGCGGTCCCAATGCCGTAATGATATTCCAGTTCGGAGATGCGCTTGACAAGGCGGAAGAAATCCTTGCGAACGCCGGCTTCAAGGTCCTGGACAAACTCATTTAGAGGAGAAAACAACCATGAATACCTTGGCAAGACTAAGCCTGGTGGTGTGCCTGACGGCGCTGTTCGTACTCGCAGAAGCCAATGTAAAGCTGGATGATGACTTGACATTGAAACTGGGAGCCGACGTGAGGGCGCGATGGGAGGGCTTCGACGGCGAAGTCGTCAATCCCGACGTCAATACCGGAGACACCCAGTACCTTCGGGTGAGAACAAGAGTCTGGGCGGCGCTGGATCTCGCGGAACTGATGACGCTCAATATCAGGCTGGGAAACAGATTCCATCATGTCTCGACAAGCCCGGCAGACCCCAATAACCGCGACGGGGCGACTTGGGAATTCCCGGACGAAGTCTACCTGGACCAGCTGAACGTCGTCTTCCATAAGCTCGGTATCGAAGGTCTCTCGCTGACCTTGGGACGCCAGCAACTCGGCTTCGGAAACGGAATGATCTGGGCCGACCCAACGCCCTTCGACCAAGGACGAAGCGCCTACACTGATGGCATCGCGCTCAAGTACAAAACGGAAACCGATAGCATCACCGGATTCATTGCCTATGATACCTGGAAGGATCGCCTGGTCTTCATCAATGACCAGAACCGACGGCTTCGCTCGGGCGACGTGTTTTCCGCCGGTACCTACTGGACGCACCATTTCAAGCAAGAGTTCAACATCGATCTCTACTACATCTTCCAGGATGTCGATGACCGGCATCCGCTGCAGGCGGAACGCTGCCATAACGCAGACGCCAGCACAAGCCTCCATACCGTAGGAATCCGGCTCTTTGGCTCGCCGCTCGATTGGCTCGACTACAGCCTGGAAGCCGCTCAGCAGGCTGGACGCGACGCCGAAGGAGATGACAATAAAGGAAAAATGCTCGATGCGCGACTCAATTTCCACCTGTCAGGATTGATGCTGGCAAGCATGAAGCCCGTGCTTGGCTTCGGATACACGCATTTCAGTGGCGACAAGCCGGGAACCGACGACCAGGAAGGCTGGAACCCGTTGATGTCCCAATGCCCGCTCTGGCAAGAAGAGCTGATTCCGATTTTGCTTAATGGAAACTGGACCAACCTGAACCTGTTCAAGTCCGACCTGTCCATCAAGCCACTCGATAATCTTCGCTTTACCTTGGGTGCGACTGGATTGTTCGCCGACGAACCCGATGCGGCCAATGGGAACTTCACTTCTACAGGGTCGGGGAATTTCCTTGGCTGGCTGGTCAGCACGTCCGGTTCGTACAAGTTCTCGGAACACGTGTCGTTTTTGGCTCAATTGTCCCGCTTTTCGCCTGGCGATTACTTTGGCAACGGGCACGGCAGCTACTGGGGACGCTTCGAAATTCTCTTGACTTTCTGATAGCTTGTATTCGCGAATAATCTTTTTATGAAAGGCCAGAAACCACAGTCCTGACAGAAACCCGGACGAACTAGTCACGAATTAATGCCTTCGCTTGTCAGCGAGCATTTTCAGGTGCTGTCTCATTGCCTTGAAGGAGCAGTGGCTGGAACGTCTGGAGTAGGTCAATCTGCCTGTGTCCCTGACCTTTTGTTCTTTTTCCGGTACGACAGTTCCTCGCCCATCGATGATTTGCCCCCAATCCGCTACGCTCCAGCCTGGGATGAGGTTGGGTTCCGCTGGCGACATGTTTTCGAGCCATTCCTGCGGGAAAAGCGCCTGCCATCTTGGCCTGTCGTTGAGCCAGGTTGCGGTTCCGAGTTCTGTGAAGCCGAACCTGAGTTCGCTTTCAGTCATCAGCAATTGGAAGCACATTGGCAGGTAGTCCGGGTTTTCGAAGATGGAGTGTGGACCGACTGCGTTTGCGATGTGGAAGCCGCATCTTGTTTGTCCCGGTTCTCTGGGTGGGTCATACGCCAGGCTGCCACAATTCCAGTGTGCGGGCGCCTTGACTCCTACGGCATTCGGGTAGTTGATCTCCGCCCGCTCACGGGCGTATGGCTTGAGCCAATTCCACATCTCCTCCTCGAATTCCTCCGGTTGGAGTTTTGCAAGTATTTCCGCTTGCTGAAGGATGTCCATGTTCTGGTTGCTTTCCCATTTGGACTGGTGTTCCCTGTGGTTGAGTCCATGGTACAACAAGGGAGTGTGCTTGCGAAGCAAGTCCCCCATGCCAACCTCGGGAAGACGTTCAACCAAATATCGCCTGGCGAAGAAAAACGAAATTCGGCAAAGACGCTCGACGTATGTGACATGCTCCTCGAGGGACTTGACGGTTTTCATTGATTTTATGACTCCTGGAAAGTTGGAATCCCATGACCCAATCAACTCGGAAAGTACTATATCAAGACATCGCCGTTCTTGCCACTTCGAACTATGGAGATACCTGCAAAAATCAACGCAAAACCAACGCGAAAAATCATCGGTTTCGTACTCAAAATGTATGTGACATGCCTTTTGGTGGCGGGGGGGTGGAGTAATGGGACTGGGACTGGCGGACAAGTCGGACAAGTCGAACGGCTCGGACGGGTCGGACGGGTCGGACGGGTCGGACGGGTCATTCATAAGTTTTATGCATATTGGGTATTTTGAAACAGTGAAACGAATTGGCTTGATTTGCCAAGAATATAAAAGTTGTTTATGGTATGAAAATCAGAAGGAAGAAACTGCGGAGCAGGAGGATTTGTGGTCTGTTTGCAACTGCCAAGGGCATGCCCCCCGAATTGGGGCTGGCGGTGTTCGACACGGCAGTGGAGAAGCTGACGTATAGGAGACATGGAGAGCTATGAGAAGGCGCTTGTGTTCCATCCTGTGTTTGCTTGCGATTTCCGTATTGCTGTCTGGCTGCGGGTTTATTATTGCTCGCTACGAGTATGGTAGCCGCAAACGACCACCGATGTACTATGAAGGAGTTGTCAAAGGTGTTGCGTATCAAAAGCATTTGCTGGAGCTTATGGATGAGACAGGGGTCATGGTTATTCCTGCTGCTGTGGTCGATGTGGTGCTGACAGGGGCATTGGAGACGGTTTGGTTGCCTGTGGTGGTCGTGGATCGGTATCTTTACTACAAGTATCCTCCGCTGGTGGTTCTAATTGAAGAAGGCAGGTACGATGAGCTTGAAAGATGCTTGGAGTCGGGAACAAATCCTGACAAAGCGCATCGTCGGCACCGCAAGTTGACTCCAATCCAATGCTCGATCGATCGCGAGGATGGTCGTGCGTTTGAGTTGTTGGCGAAGCATGGTGCGAAGGTGCCAAGGATGGAAATCGCCAAGCTCCAGGATCTTCCTCTGGAGTTTGCCTCCAGCATCATTGAAAACGACCTCTACGAGTTGACTCCACCTCCAGGAAATTGTGATGTCTACGATTGGTGTGTCATGGCACTCGGCGACATTCCGTCAAGAGACAATGCGGACAAATTGGAAATCATCTTGGTCAAGTTGCTGAAGGCGGGGTATTCCGTCGAATCAAACGGCAAATATCCAGAACCTGCAACGGCTCTTGACCTGGTCCTGATGGCTCCCAACTTGAGTTCGGATGTGAAAGCTAGGCTGGAAAAGGCATTGCGCGAGGCGGGGGCGGAGACATATCCCGAGAAGGTCGCCAAGAATCCTTCGCTCCCGCACTTGGACCTGAGGAGAAGGAATGTCGATCCTGTGTTCGCCAAGTTCCTACATGTGCTTCAATGTGCCGAGTGTCCCGAAGGCATCCTGGTCACTACGACATTGCCGGGACTCCCGTCTGATGTCCCGGTTCTAGTGGTTGATTTCAAGACCGCGAAAAGAGAATGGAGATCAGAAAGGTTGGCATGGGTATTGGGCGTTGCGACAGAGCCGATGCAGTGGTTCGAAGGAGGCGAGACAAGAACTGGTGAGATTCCGGCCGGCGTCAGGCTGATCGTCGCACCTGACCATGTGGAGATTCCCTCTCAGGTAGGCGATTTGCCCAAAGAGATTCTCCAGGAAGCCCGTTTCAAGGTTCCCGGGTTCAACATCCTTCTCCTTGAACACAATCAGTGGGTTCATCCCGCTATCAGAAAGACCATTGCTCGATTTGCTTTGTTGGATCAGAAGCGTTACAAGCAGTTCATCCTTTCGCAGTCCAAAAGTGGCAATTGACCTTGCTGATTAGACAAGTTGGGCTACGGGACGTTGACATTTTGGTAGTTGAGAAGTTGAGTTGCTTATAGGAGGGGTAGTGTCAAAATTCCATGAAAAAATGAAAGCCTGAGGCGACTCAGTGCATTGCTCTTTGAAAAACTGAAAAATATCACTCATTGTGATGCGCCCGGTTCTGCCCTGGCCGCC
>JAGVUR010000017.1 GCA_019136135.1 Verrucomicrobiota bacterium | reverse complement strand
CTGGAATTCTTTCACGATCAGTTGTTCAGGGGAAGCGGCAAGGTCATTGTTCTGCTGCTTGTTGTCTTTTAATAATTGCGACATCAAGGCATCCTTGGGATATACCCCAATGGATAATTCCGCGGCAAGTTGTGGACCGGACTTCGTTTCCCAAATGACATAGGCACGGCGGGCAACGTCGCATTTTTCAAATGAATCGGCAGCCATCGCGGCAATTGGCAAAAGAGCGGTAATTGCCGTAATCAATGTACAGAAAGTCAGTATTCTCATTTTCTTATTCTCCTAGCTTCGTCTATAGGCTACTTTGAGATTTGTAGGCAGTAGACATTTGATATGTGCCCTTCCAATTCCAGCGTGGCGTTTGCTGGATTCATCCCCTACTTCACACCAACACATGATATTTGGAGATTAGCATGTTCAATTGGGAACAACTTTTGGTTAACGCCTCGTTAGATCTTTGGGCACACAAAGTGAAAACAACAAACCCAGCCCCCAAACAAAAGACCGAAAGCCGTCGTTATTGACAGTCTTCCGGTCTTTTCCTGCCCATCAGATTGCCGGGGACGATCAATCGATCAGTTCGGACATCTTGACTGGGCGTCCCAATTCCAGCGACAGATCCGCCGCGAAGATGACCTTATGGGTTTCGTAGGCGTCTTCGAAATCGGTCAGCGGAACAGGGGTTCCGTTGTTGATTGCATCGACGAAGGCCTGCATCTGAGGATGGTAGGGATGATCCAAGACCTCGCCGGAATCCAGGGTCGAGGTTTCAAGGGTTGTCCATTTGTTGGGGTTCAAGCCATCCAATGCCTTTGTCGAAATCTTGTTGTCAAGGATGCTTCCCTCGCTTCCGACAAGTTGGAAGTGGAAGTAGTAGGGCTGGAGGCAATCAATGCTTGCCGCTACCTTGCCGACCTTTCCGTTGGCGAACTTGAGGATGGTGACGCTGCAAGGATCGAATTCGTAGCTTGAGAAGCATTCTGCGCGGCTCTTGGTCGAGTAGCTCATCACTTCTTCCACGGGTTCGTTCATCAGGTACAACAGGGCGTCCATGGCATGGCAGCCACCGCTCAGCAACGCGCTGCCGCCGCCCGCCTTCGTATTGCTCCAGCAGAACTGGCGGTACCAGGGCCCGATCCCGTGATAGTAGTCGGCCTCGCCATAAGTGACCTCGCCGATCAGCCCGCGATCGATGATCGAGGAGATCAAGCCCAGCTGCATGCTGAACCGGCACTCGAATCCGACGCAGGCGCGCTTGCCGCTCTTCTTGATCGCGGCCCGCATCGCCTTGAGGTCATCGAAGTTCAACGCTACGGGTTTTTCCACATAGACGTGCTTGCCCGCTTCCACTGCAGCGATGGTCTGCCAAGGATGGTCCTGGTTCATCGTGCAGATCGAGACGATGTCAATGTTGGGATCCGCAAGCATGTCCTCGAACTTGGAATAGACCTTCAACGGAAGATTGTACCTTGCCTCCACTTCGGCGGGCGATGGATTTCGGCTGCTGCATACCGCAGTGACCTTCGCGCCGGTCGTGGCTTCAAATGCAATGATATGTGCCTCGGCTACCCAACCCAATCCGACGATACCTACTCTCAAATCACTCATGGTTCGCTCCTAATTCGTTATTGTGCCTAATTCAGTTCGACTCGAACAAAATATAATGAAACATCAATTTCCCAGAATTCAAATCCGCCTTTTGCGAGTTTTCTAGTTTGCGGCATTTGACTTCCACCCGAACACCTCGCATTCGCCGGGTGGTACGATAAACCTGTCGCAGTATTCTTCTGCGGGAACCGACGTGCCGTCCTTGCGGATCCTGGTGACGCCGGGCTTGAAGTCGATTTCCAGGTTCAGGAAATCATGGATGCTTGCATTGACGATGACCAGGTATGTCGTGTCGTTCTTTTGCAGCACCGAGACGACGGCATCCTTGTCTCCCGTATTCAGCTTGGTGACCATGTCCGGGAGTTTTTCCAATCGTTTCGTTCCTGCGGGAAGCACTTTTCCCGTATGATGTACGGAAATGACCTTTGACCTCATGAAGACGAAGTTGCGCTTTTGGAGTTCCGCGTTGACTTCCCGGACGAAATCATACACCGAGGTGCGCTTTCCGTTTTGGAGGATGGGCGCATCATGGAAATCCCAGGTTTCCGTACCCGGGTTCCAATAGGTGAAGTACTGGAGTCCCTGTGCGCCGTACGCCAGATTGCTGTACATCTGGAACTTGAGCTGGGCGGGGTTGGGAATCGGATAGCCGCCATGGGCCGTCGTCAAGGCAAACGCCCAGAATGGCTTCCCAAGCTTGCGCGCTTCCGCTGAGAAGACTTCCAGGTTTTGGTAGTAGGTGCCACGGACTTGGTTGTTGACAATCCCGTAGTGGTCGTAGGAAATGAACGGCGTTTCGACTTCCTTTGAGCAATAGTTGATGTAGTCAACGTACGGCATGAACGGATCGGTCGCACCGATCGGCAGCAGGTTCAAGTACGTGAAATGCCGACTGTCAATCTTCCTGATCTTGTCGTTCCTCGCCTTGAGCGCGGGAATGTCGTTCTTGTGCGGTTCGTCTCTGAGGTGGTACCCCGCAAGACCGGGATGATCCATCACCTGCGGGACGATTTCCTCCGGCGACCTGTCCAATTCGCCGCACATGAACAACGTCCTGATTCCGACCGCCGCCGCGCAATCAAGCGCATGTTTAGCGTCGGCAAACGAATACGTATGCGGGAAGCTGATATTGAACCCGCAATCCTTCAATTCCTGATACGTCTCAACGCTGATGTTCTTCGGCGTGATGCAATGCCATGACATGATCGGAATCGTGTCTTCGCCGGGAAACAGATCAGCTCCCGAAGCACGAGCGCTCAAGCCATCAACGCTACGACAACCGACACCGCAAAACAATGCAAGTGAAAGACACGAACACAAGGCAAAATACCGCATGCATAACCTCCGAATGTTTCAAACGACAAATGCAAAAGACCAAAATTAAAATGTACGCCTGCACAACGCCTTTGCAAATCCACAAAACCCAATTTATTTGCCAACACAAAATCCAATTAACTTTCCCAATTTATAAACCATGCGGAAACTTGATTTTTCCATAAGGCGAATGATTGTATTCTTTAAAAATAACATGAATTTCGACTATACAATCCCGTACCATGTGGACAGACACGCACCTACATCTCGACCCAGAAGACAATCACGCCAAAATCTTCCAGGATGCGCGAGCAAATAAAGTTACCCAATTCCTGGTCCTTGGAACGTCATTGGACGACTGCCAGCGCATCATAGACCTCGCTGACCCCAAACACGGAGTCTATGTCGCGGCAGGACTGCATCCCCATGTCGCATCGACCTTCACCGACTTGGAACCGTTCAAGGCCTGGCATAAAAACCCAGCCTGCAAGGCGGTCGGAGAAATCGGCCTTGACTACCACTACGACTTCTCGCCGCGAGACCAGCAACGAAAAGTCTTCGAACTATTCCTGGATTTCGCAGTCCAGATCAAAAAACCACCGGTCATCCATTGCAGAAACGCATTTGACGACTGCTACGACATCGTCAAGAGCACATTGCCGCATGGATACCCATTCCTGATCCATTCCTTTGCCGACGACAAGCCCGAGGCGCGGAAATGGCTTGACATGGGAGCGACCCTATCCTTCAACGGAATAGTCACCTTCAACAAGGCGCAAAACGTCAGGAACGGGTTGGCAATCACCCCCCTTGACAGGCTTTTGATCGAAACGGATGCCCCATACCTGGCGCCGATTCCCTACCGCGGAAAACGAAACCAGCCAGCATACATACCCTATATCGCACAACGAATCGCAGACGAAAAATTCACCACCATCGAAGACCTTGCGCGGATCACTACCGAGAACGCAAATAGATTCTTCGCGTTTAAACCCCAAAAATAGGAACTACCCATGTCAGCCACAACATTCGCAGCATTCGGAGAAGTCATGCTTCGTCTTTGCCCAGAAGGCAAAAAACGGTTCATCCAAGTCTTGCCAGGCCAGCTGGAGGCAACGTTCGGGGGCGGAGAAGCCAACGTCTGCGCATCACTGGCTATCCTGGGAAAGAAGGCAAGATACCTGACCGCATTGCCCGACAACCCAATCGCAAAAGCCTTCGCAACACATATCTCAGGGCTGGGAGTCGATGCATCCAAAATCAATTTCTCGAAAACTGGACGAATGGGAGTCTACTACGCCGAGCACGGCTCAAACCTCAGAGGCTCAAACGTCATCTACGACAGGGCGTATTCGACGATCTCACTCCTCGGGCCGGAAGACTACGATTTCAATGCAATGCTTGATGGCGTTGACGCACTGCATCTCACCGGAATCACTCCCGCCCTTTCCGAAAATGCGTTTCTCTCGACCAGGGAACTGGCAAAGGCCGCCGACGCCAAGGGCATCACCATTTCCGTTGACCTCAACTACAGGAAAAAACTGTGGAACTGGAAGCCCGGCGTCGCAAAGAACGACCTTGCAAACGAGTGCATGCGCCAAATCGCCCAATACGCCACAATCATCGGCGGAAACGAAGAAGATGCCGCCGATGTATTCGGAATCCATGCCGACGGCACCTCCGTCGAAGCCGGAAAGCTGAACGTCCAGGCCTACATACAGGTCGCAGCAACCCTGGCAAAGCAATTCCCCAAGGTCAAAAACGTCGCATTCACGCTCAGGGAAAGCATTTCCGCAGACCACAACAACTGGGGCGGAATGCTCTACGACGTCGAGTCGAAGCAAGCGATGTTCGCGCCGTTGGACCAGGATGGAACCTACGCGCCATACCAGATCAAGGACATCGTCGATAGATTCGGCGGTGGCGATTCCTTCTTCGCAGGACTCCTCTACGCAAAGTCAACGTACGGGACGCTCGAAGAGGCAATCCGCTTCGCCGTCGCGGCTTCGGCACTCAAGCACACCATCTCCGGCGACTACAACTACTCTACCCTGGACGAAGTCCTCGCACTGGTCAAGGGCAACGCAACAGGACGGGTCAAACGATAACTCAAGAAGGAGGCTATCGACCATGCAATTCGACGAAGTCTTCAAAGAATGTCCATGCATCGCAATCCTAAGGGGGATAACGGCTGACGAAATCAATCCCGTCACCGACGCTTTCTTCGACGGGGGAATCAAGCTCCTCGAAATCACGCTCAACTCGCCAGACCCTTTCACGACGATCAAAAAGGCCGTTGAGCACAACTCGGACAGAATGCTGATCGGAGCCGGAACCGTGCTCACAGTTCGGGAAGTCCAGCAGGTCCACGAGGCAGGCGGACGATTCATTATCTCGCCAAACACCAATGTCGATGTGATCCGAGAGACCATCCGCCTGGGAATGGTCTCGATCCCGGGGTTCTTCACACCAACAGAAGCGTTCACGGCCCTCGAGGCAGGAGCAAATTACCTGAAATTCTTCCCAGCGGGCAGCGTCGGGCCGTCGTACGTCAAGGATCTGAAAGCCGTGGTCAAAGCCCCAATCCTGGCAGTCGGCGGAGTCAACACGGACAACTTGGAAGATTTCATGGCGGTCTGCGACGGCGTCGGAATCGGCTCCGCATTTTACAAGCCAGGAAAAGCCCTGGTCGCCATCACCCGGAACGTGCGGGCTTACCTCAGAAGGATCAAGCGCAAAAAATAACATCAGAAGGACATTCGCACCATGAAGAAGCAAGGACCATGGAAGGTCGCCGTCGTCGGTTGCGGCAGTTTCGCAAATTCGCAATACCTGCCGAATATTTCCAAGACCGCCAACGCAGTCCTGAGCTGCGTCTGCGACATCAAGCCCGAAGTCGCCCGGCAAGCCGCGCAAAAATACGGTGTGCCCGCATACAACTCCGTGGAAGAGCTGGTTCAATCCGGCGACTTCGACATTGCCATTGACGCCGCAACAATCCAGGCTCACGACCACATCAATAAAACCATACTCAAGGCAGGGAAACACCTGATCTCACAAAAACCGCCGGCGCTGACCGTCAAGGACATCACGGAGCAAATCGAAATCGCAAAGAAAAACAATGTGAAATTCGCATGCGTTCCAATTCACATGATTACGCCTGACATGCTGATGGCCAAGCAAATGGTCCAAGACGGCGCAATCGGCCAAATCCTCTCCGTCAAATGCGTCTCCACACACGGAGGACCAGAGTATTTCCAGTACCGGGCGCAAGACCCGTCGTGGTTCTATGAACCAGGCGCAGGGGCGCTCTTCGACATGGGAGTGCACGCCCTCGACAAGGTCACGGGAATCATGGGACCCGCCAAGTCCGTTTACTGCCTTGCGGCAAACGCACTGAAGACGAGAACGGTCAGGTCAGGAGCCTTTGACGGGAAAGTCATCAAAACAGACTACATGCCGGATACCTACTTCATTTCACTGGATTTCGGCAACGACCGGATCGGCTTCGTTGACACAGGCTATACCCAAAGGGCGAGCAAGTGCCCGCCCTTGGAAATCTACGGTGACCTGGGCACGATTTCCTTCAAGGAACACGGCGGGGTTTGGCCGAATCCCGACATATACATAGACGCTCCCTCGATTGGCGTTCGAGGCTGGATGACCCCAAGCACTTGGACCAAGTCCACCAGAAGACCCAACTTCACGCAATGCTGCCCCCTTGCGGACGTGGTCGATGCCCTTGAAAACGACACCCAGCCCGTACTTTCACCGGAGCACGCCCGACATGTCTTGGAGATCATGTGCGCCATTCCTCTTTCCATCGAGAAAAAGGCTCCGATTCCATTGACCACAACCTTCGATCCGTTCTTCTGAACTACCACCAACACAGGATTGCCATGAAACGCTCGACATCCCTCTTTGTCCTGGTCCTGGTCCTGGTCGCAAGCGCTTGCATTGTGCTTGCCAACACGCTGTCCGTTGGCAACAATGCCATCAAGCTTACAGTGAACACCAAGCCTGACAAGGCGGGATTTGCCGGAACTGTAGCCCTCGACATCGGAGGAAAATCAATCGCAATCGACTCGCTGCAGAACGACCTCCTGAAATCCTACGCCAGTTCATTGCCATGCATTGATAGGAAGCCCATCGAAGCCAATCCAAACTTCCTCCCAAAAGTCAAGACAATGAATGGCGTCATCGAACTCGACCTTACCGAACTCTACGCAAAGCAATCGATCACCTCGCTGACAAGACGGATTTCCTGGAATCAAGAGCAACGCACGCTCATGATCACGGACACCGCAATAGCGAATAGACCGATTGAACTCGCATCGGGACTCGTCACCACGTCACGTCCTCGCACGACGCCAAACAATTTGATGTTCTACTCGACCTCCGAGGGCAACTTCCTGATCCTCGCCGAATCAACGCAAGGCGAGGCATATACCATCCTGGAAAACCTGATCAAGCAAGACGAAACTCAATTCTACAGGATTGGAGCCTTGCTTGCCAAGCCGGAAAACAAAGTTTCGCTCTCATTCATCATCAAGCCCTTGCAGCAGCACGACGGCATCCCGAAAACCTACTTGCAACCTGCCGGAAAACTCGACTGGGACGGCACCATCACCATCGAAACCGAAAACCCAATCGAGGAAACAGGCGGAAAGATCAAGGCCGAACCAAGACCTGGAGCTTCAGGAAAGGCGTTTATGTTCTGGGACAAGCAAGGGCACATGCTGACCTGGGAATTCAAAGTCGAAACCCCGGGCAACTACGCCGTCCTAGTACGATGCGCGCACCCGAGACACCTCGGAGCGGCACGGTCCGCAGCTATCGACAATATCGTACTCGCCGACGAACAAGCCCCAGCCATCCTTCCTGGAACCGGTGGATGGAGCGGCAAGCTCGACCAATGGGAAAACTTCTGGCTCGTCTCAAAGGACAAGCACGTGATTGCCAACTTGACGCCGGGAACGCATCGCCTTACGATGACCAACGTGGACAACAACGGCGTCAACCTGGATTGGGTCAAGCTCGTCAGAATCGTCCCGTGACAAAACACGATGCCCCGGTGCGTCACAATCCAGCCACGGGATGCCATGGCCTCTTTGGCCCAAGGACAATTTCCTGAACAAAAAAGTTTTCCTCCAACTCTGCCAGAAAAGGGCATGTCACATGCCATTTGAGTACGAAAGCGATGATTTTTTTGGGGTGGTTCCGAGACGGCTTTGTCGGCAAAACAGAAGTCTCCGCGTACCTTCGCATCTTTGTTTCTCACAGCAAAAAAGAACCACAAAAACCAACGCCAATGTCCCATAGTCCCAGTCACAAGTCCCAGCCCCATAGGTCACATTTGTCTCATTTGTCACATGGGGCCCAGTCCCAGTCAAAACACCTGAAAACACCAACCCGCCTATAGGGGCGAAAAATCTTTCGCACCTGATGTCCCTCGCCCAAAACCATTTTCGCTAGACTAGCCACGAAAAGGCATGTCACATGCCATTTGAGTACGAAACAGATGATTTTTGGAATTGGCTTTAAGGCAGTTTTAGGGAGGTTTTGTTGGCAAACACCAGCTTCCTTCGACCCAGCCACAATAAGGCATGTCACATGCCATTTGAGTACGAAACAGATGATTTTTGGAATTGGCCTTAGAGTGGTTTCGCAAGGAAAACAGCTCCTAGTCCCGGAAC
>JAGVUR010000136.1 GCA_019136135.1 Verrucomicrobiota bacterium | reverse complement strand
ACCTTTTTTTTCAATGCATTTCACCAACATGGTGAACGGAGCAAACTTCCTAATGCCTTTATAATCAATAGGTTATGAATAAAATCCAGCTTCAACTGCTTTTTTTAGGATAAAGTATTTTTCTTTGTAAACTTCGATGATGTCGAGAGTCTTGTTGCACTAGCGATTCCCCATGTCTTGGCGTCCTGCCATAGTTTCCGGGATTTACATCAGGCATCATTTAAAGGCTTCGAGGGCATGGTTGCGCAAGGCCTGCCAATCCACCTGGCTTTGACGGGAAGCTGTCAGCAATTCATCCAGGAGTTGCTGGTGACCGGAAGCTCGAAGGGCATAAAGCAGGCGGTAGTCTTCCCAGCCTTCGCGCATCGTTTCGTAGATCGGCGTGATAATCGGACCTTTAGGTCCTGGAAAAACCATCTGATAACTATAGCCGAGGCTGGTCCAGGTCTTGATGTCCCAGGCATTTCCCTGGGGCGAATAGTAGCAGTAGTACCCCCAGCCGTTAAAACCATGCTGGAAAGACTTCCAGGACATGCCGCGACCCGCTCGTCGAGCAGGATGGAGGTAGTGCGCCTGAACCATGCGTGGCTTGCTCCATAATTCTCGCGTTGTGAGGTTATCTCCAACAAGGTCGGTGATGGGCACTGAAATATCAATAAGTTCATTATAGAAATCCTTAAGATGATCGTAAATGAGTTCCTGGGGTGGAAAGCCTGGCCGCCAGAATAACGGATTCATGTAAATGCGGATGGCGGGATCGGCACCTTTGATAATACGAGCCAACTCGCCATAAAGCCGTGCGTTGTTCTCACCGGGTTCGTCCCATAACTCCACGAACCATTGTTCATGGCTGAGACCAAAACCTTTCGCTTCAGCAACCATTCGGCGCGATTCCTCGGCGATTTCTATGCGTTCTTTGTCACTGAGATCCTCGACTTTGATCTTTCCGCAATAGCCGAGATCGATATATTTGCTCGGTCGCATCATGAGATAGTGCTGGCAAGGTCCGGTCTTGGCGAAAAATTCCGCCTTGCTGCCAGGTTCGGGAAAGCCGTTCCAAACCGTCGCACCAAGCTTGCGGACCGTTTCCACGTCCTTCTGAACCCGTTCCAGGCTTTCGAAGGGGAATTGATTGGTGCCGACGCCCCAAGCCCGTAGCCAAATGTCTGGCATAGGCAAATTCAGCGACACTACGGATAGCTCCAAGGGCATGACGCTGAGGCGACCATCATCCGCCACAGCTCGCAACTGGGACGTGTAGGTTCCAGGAACTGCCTCAGCACTGGTGACCCGAAGCATGACGACCAGACTGCCGCCAGGGGGCAAGACTACTGCGGGGAAATCAATAAGGGCTTCCGCATTAGCCAGGTAACGCTTCATCAAGCTGCGACCCAGCTGCTGTCCCGGCTCAAAAAAAGGCAGCACCTGCATATCGCCTTCAGGTTCAGCGTCAGGCGGCAAGTCGCCAGTAATAAAAAGGCGCAACTGCTCTTCATTGGTCAAGGGACGCTTGGGGCGATCGGCGGGCAGTACGCCGCCGCCGAGAAGAGCCAATTGCAGACCTGCGCCCGATGGAGCATCGGCTGACAAGGTAACCCGAACTGCGTGATTGGCAGGATTTGTCAGCGTAAGATAGCAGCTTTCGGTCTCATTCTGAGCCAAGGTCAACGTCAACGGCGCATTGATTGCACCGGCTGCCGGCAAAACAGGCGCTGTCGGTTGGGAAGTAGCGGAGGCAGCCCACAACACAGGCAAGGCCTGATGAGCGCCTAAACTCTTCTGCCAAGCCGCAAAGTCATCCAGACTATAGGCACTCGATACGACTCCAGGCAAGGAATAGCGTTGACCTTCCGCTAAATCCGGAACGTGGACTGGACGGATTTGTTCCGGATAGTCGTCCGAAACCTCCCCATCGCCCCAGACAATGACCTCATCCAGCCAAGTAATGCCCCGGCCTTTAAAACTAAGCTTGAGGTAACGCCCGCGGCAATTGGCCGGCATCTTGGCACGGTAGAACACGCTACTGTCATTCTCGTCAAGCGGCTTGTCATAGGCTCTGCGCCATGGACCATTGTCCGGATCGTCCGCGACCTCCAGCGTGAAATGATGGGGACCACTGCGGAAGGCATAGAGGTTGACTTCGGTAAAGAGACAAGGGCGCTTGAAGTCGAAAAGAACCAGCAAGGGACCGTTGTTTTGACCGACCGGCACATGCCAGTCGCCGCCAAAGCGTCCATCCAGAAGCCGACGGCCGAAGGTATTGCTGTCGCCGCGGAGTATGTCTGGCGGGTTAGTCGGTTGACTTAGGTAGCGATACTCCACTCCGGTCAACACGCTGTCACCCCAGTAACCGTTGTTTTCACTGAGCAGCTTGCCAGCTGGTGCACCGTCTTGATCCCATACGCCATGAGACCATTGGATGGACTGTGCGCTAATTGCAGACATAGCAAGAACCAGTATCGAACAAGTTTTTCTCATCATATGTCTTGACTCCTTGATCGAAAGCCGTTGCCTGCTTTAGCAACGGGGCTAGAAAACATCAGATGGCTCAGAAAAAGAAACGGTTGCAGCAGCCCATTGTTATTTGCATTCCCGCAAATCCTCGATTTTCGGCACTGCAGTCCACTTTTCCTTGGAAGCGGTATTTTTCAGCAATGTTTCCAGGAAGACCATTTCGGAGATTCCGTCCTTTATCCCAGGATATTCCTGGGTAGGGACTTTCCCCTTGATCGTATCGTGGATTGCATCCGCAAATGCTCGATATACATTCGCAAACGCCTCCAGGAAGCCTTCAGGATGACCAGCAGGCAACCTGGAAAGATCACGAGATTCCTGGCACGCACCTGCCCAATTGCGGCGAATCACCCTCTTGGGCTGGTCATTTGTCATATAGATCAACTCCTCGGGGGACTGCTGATGCCACTCCAACCCGCCTTCGTTGCCGTAAATCCGAAGGGTAAAGTTGTTCTCCTCGCCAGTCGAAACCAACGAGCACGAAATGATCCCGCGAGCACCATTGTCATAATGGACCAGAACAACGCCGTCGTCGTCTATCTCGCGTCCCTCGACAAAGCATGTCAAGTCAGCGTTGAGCTCCGTCATCTCCATGCCCGTCACAAAATGAATCAAATGCTGGGCATGCGTACCCACATCCGCCATGCACAAAGACCCGCCGGACAACTTGGGATCGACACGCCACGTCGATTGCTTGTTGAAATAGGGCTTCGACAACCATCCCAGAATGTATTCCGCTGAAACCTTCAAGATATCGCCGAGCAGTCCATCTCGTACCATCTGGCGCATTTGCCGAACCATCGGATACGCAGAATAATTGTGCATCAATCCAAACAGCTTCCCGCTTGACTCAACGCGATCGCGCAACCTCAACGCCTCGGAAACGTTCATGGTCATCGGCTTCTCGCACATGACATGGAAACCCGCCGCCAATGCAGCATCCGAAACCGGAAAATGCAACGCATTTGGAGTCACGATCGACACGAAATCCATCCGCTCGTCCTCCGGCAAGGCGGATTCGCCAGCGAACAACTCCTGCCACGACCTGTAGCAACGATCTTCGGGAATGAACAACTCCGATGCCTTTTCGCGATTCCGTTCCCAATTCGAACTGAATACGCCTGCAACCAAGTCAATGTCCCCATTGATCCGTGCCGCTCGACGATGAACGTCACCAATAAACGCACCAGGTCCGCCACCGACCATACCCATTCGCAACTTACGCTTCATTCTGTCGCCTCCTTATTTTACAGGACGCAAATACATCACTTGCAACGGCTTGATGACTAATTCACGCCCGCATTCCGCTCCATCAATCAAATCCTTTGAAGCCGCCAATGGCTTTCCATCCAGTTCCAGGAATCCCTTGGCTGGCTCGCGCAACTGATTGCATACATTGACAACTACCGACCCGTCAACCTCGGCGGAACCTACCTGGACACCGAAGACCGGCTTGCCTGAACCATCTAAAAGCCTGGCACGGCTCGTCAAGCCACAACTACGCAACTGCTCCCCAATCACCTGCAAGCGTGCATCCATGTCATCCGGCAAGGCAATCACAGCATCTCCACTCGGCACTTCCCTCTGCCGATTGTATTCGTCACAAACGGTTCCGCTCCCGAAAACCAACTTTCGGCAGCCGAGTTTCTCCAAGGTTGCCAATCCCGCCAAGGCATCGTCAGGCAGATTCACCACGCCAGGGCAGATTACGACCTTTACATCCGACAGGCGGTCGGGAAGCTTCCCCGACTTGGCGATTTGCGCCAGCGAGCGCTCTGTCAGGAACCCCGTCGGCTGATCGAGGAATTCCGTTGTTTCCCAGATACGGTTCATGACCGGCAAATGCTTGTCTTCATTGAATAGGATTGATGCGATGGACCAGACGATGGCGACTTTTGGCTTCCGTTGCTGGAGCGCGGTCACCTCTGGCGCCAGGCGCATCAGATCCATCGCCGCCTTGGATGCCGCCATCACGTGCTTCGGGCGATGCAAAATGCTTCCCGCCAGATCCGAAGTATGCTGATTGGTGCGTTCCCATACCCAAATCGTGGTCGAACTCATCCCATGGATCGCGCCTTGCATCAGCGCCATGTACGTATTGTCCGGAGACAGGTCGGTGAAGCAGCGATCCGGAATGATATGGTTTTCGGAATTGAACACGGGCATGTCCTTGAAGGAACGTTGGAAATCGTAGCCCATGAACGCTTGCCATCCACTCTTGTAAATGCCACGGGAATACTCGTTGACCGTGTTGTCATTCCCATGGAACTGAGAAAACCTGCTGAACAACTCGGGCGAAACGCTCCAGAAACCGCTTGATTCACGACGGAAATGGGTTCCCAGCATGATCTTCGAATGCACGGGGACATTTGGCGCCATATCGTGGATCACATCAGCCATCCAAGCATGGAAATCTGCCAGGGATTCCTGGTTGAACAGGATGAAATCGTAGGACAAAGGAATCTGCTGGATCGGAAACGGGCTAGGAACCGGAATCTCGTCAAAGGATCCGTACTTGGACGACCAACGCTCGTTCAAAACCCCGATGGTTCCATGCTTTGACTTCAGCCACTCCTGCCACAGGCCGGGAACCAGCGGGCATCCCGTCACATCGCGGCTTGTCGGCTCATTCGTCAAACAAAACGAATGCAATGCTGGCAAATCCTTCACCAACGGTATAACCGCACGCAAGTATTTCTCCACAACCCCACGACCCTCGGCGGAATGAAGGCACATCCGCAATACCCCAGCCTTGCACTTCGCCAACTCAGGATACTTCTTCACGGCCCAATCAGGAAAATAATGGGGACTCAACAGCAAATTCATCTTCACGTTCGATGCAGCGGCTCGCTTGCCGATCTCGGCAATCCCCTCGAAGGACGACACGTCAACCTTATGCTCGTCGCGCAACACATCCCAGGGACCTTGCTCGATCTGGAAGAAATTCATCCCGTAGTCGGGAAAACGCTCAACATCCCTGCGCACAGTCGTAAAGTGCCCGTAACCCGTGAAAAACACAGGGTAGTTTTCACGCAATGTCCCGTCTGGCATCTTCACCGTCGCCAGATTCGAGGATTTATCCAAGGTAATCGGGCTGGTTTGGTAAACCGGGATGGCCGGGGGCATTGGCTTTCGACCAGCCTTGAGCGCTTCCGCCTCTGCCTCGTACTCAGTAAGAATATCTTCCAGTTTGTCAAGGGTAAACCACGCACGATTCAGCTGACCACTCGCCAAATCGCCTTCAATGTATCCAAGGAAGCGCTCCGTCACGGTCAACGACAACCGAAGCATCGAGGGGCGAGGCAAATCCTTCATCCCATCGACCACCTTCGACAACGCCTGAAGGCGCGACTGCAAGGACGCCGCACGAGCAAGTATCCGATCAGAAGTCACCAAGCCAAAGGAACGTTCATAACGGTTCAACTCCTTCCCGCCACTTGTCAATACGCCACGAACCAAAATCCGATCGGCGGTCGTCGATCCAGGATGAAATCCCGCTAGGACAGTCCAGGCACGATCCTTGTCAAGGGGCAATGAACGACGACATGACGACACTACATTCCCGGACTTTGCATCGAGAACCTCCACGAAAGCCTCGGCATCGGCAATGCCATCGCGCAAACCGATAAAACCGTTGAACTCAAGCTCGTCTTTCGCAAACAGCCAATCCTGGGGAGGATACTTCACGGCATCCCAATACGGCGTCACAAATGAGCTATGGTACGGAAAACGTTCAGGAGGAAACAACTTGAACTGAATCACGTTCTCGCCACGCTCCCTGTCCCAATCGAACTCGCACAAGTCGCCTTCGACGAATTGCGCGTTGTCGATGTCCAATTGGCTGCACTGGTATTCCAGAATCAGCATGAAAGGAAACTCCGTTTCGTCCGCCTCGGTCACGAACGTATGCGTAACCCGTTGCCATTCACCATGCGTATTTGGAATGAACTGCCGCCTCTTCCAATCCTTTCCGCCACCAAACCATCCACGCCCTCCCTCCTTTGTCCTCACGGTCATGGCAAAGGTGTACTTGGTCAATGGCTCTACGGCTATGCTTCCCTGATGCCCGAACCAGCCATAGACATGAGGACCACCAGGGGTCTTGTTGGTCAGGCGAATCGCAACCGAGCCGTCGGCGGCATCTTCATTGAGCAACTCAAATGTCGAATCCGTGTTGCGCTTGTCCCAAAACCAATTCTGGGGACGAACCGAGGACACCTTCTCAAAGGATGGATTGCCCAAGAGATTCACTCCTGGCACAAAGGGCTTCAAGATCAACCTAGACTGACCGGGCTCAAGGGGCGCCACCCACTCGAACGCAGTCGCCTCTCCTCCCAATTCCATCTTGAAATCGTCAACCAACAACTGATCCGTCTGCGAATCCGTGTTAAGCCGGAACACAAATGGAATATCACGTTCCTCGGCGACAAATGTGCCCGTCACACGGGTCCACTCCTCCCTGTCCAACTTCAATGGAAAACGAACCCGCCATGCGGCGCCGCCGCCAAACCACACAATGCCAGGCGACTTCGATTTCGCATAAAACGATATCGTGTACGTTTCGCCAGGCTTGACGCCATCAACGCGCTGAACCAATGAGCCAAACACATGGGCTTGGAAGGGAGATGGATTCACAATCTTCAAGCAGCTCTTGCCTGAATGGGCATCCTGCGTATATTGCTCGCAATAAGCCTTCGAACGGCCAGGCTCAAAACCCCAATGCTGCGGAACACGGTTCGATACGAAGTATTCCATCGCTGGATTCTTGAACATGTTCTCGCCGCAATACAAAAAGGTTCCAAGAAAGACGGACAGCAATAAAACATGACGAGTCATCGAGACCTCCAAAACACTTGACGATATCGACTGGCTTGCAGGACAATAACGCTCAAACAACTTCTGTGCGACGCCACGATTCCACAAAAGACCACTGGCTGCGAGGAGCCATGACCACCAAATACACCCCGTCGGCCTCGTGACGCTCGTCGATAATCGAACACCCAAGACGAACCTTCGATACAATGTCGTGGCGACTGTGGGGTATGAACAACGAATATTCGCGGGATTCGGCATCCAACATGCCTGCCATCAGACGAGCAAGATCATCCAAACCGTCGCCGCGACGGGCAGACACAAATACACTGTCGGGATAGCGACCGCGCAATCGATTCACTTCGACGGGATCGTCAACCAAGTCCATCTTATTCAGAACCATCAGCGTCGGCTTCTCCGCCACCCCGATTTGCTTCAGCACGTCCATGGTCGTATCGTGCCGATCGTCCAACCCAGGCGTCGAGGCGTCTGCGACCTCGATGATGAAGTCCGCTATCACGGTTTCCTCCAGCGTTGACTTGAAGGCCTCGATCAGGGTATGCGGCAGTTTTCGGATGAATCCGACGGTATCCGTCAGCAGGATGTCCTGTCCGCCAGGCAGTTTCAGGCGCCTGACCGTAGGATCCAGCGTGGCGAACAACTTGTCTTCCACCAAAACCCCGGCATCCGTCAATGCATTCAGCAAGGACGACTTGCCCGCATTCGTGTATCCAACGATCGCCGCAACAGGAAATGGCTTGCGCATGCGCCGGGCACGTTGAACCTCGCGATGCTGACGAACATCATCCAGCTGACGCTGCAACTTCGCGATATTTCTGCGAACCGCACGGGAGTCAAGCTCAAGCTGCTGCTCGCCTTCGCCCCTGGCGCCCATTCCACCCGTTGTCCCAGCCTGACGGTGCAAGTGCGTCCAGCGACGCTTCAATCTCGGCAAATCGTAGTTCGCCTTCGCCAACTGAACCTGCAAAGTCGCCTCGCTCGTCCGAGCATTAGACGCAAATATGTCCAAGATCACTTCCTGACGGTCGATCACGGCCAAGTTCGACATTTCCTCCCAATTGCGCTGCTGGGACGGAGACAGGAACTCATCGAAGATGATCACATCCGCACCGGCCTCCTCAGCAAGCCTTGCGATTTCCTCAGCCTTGCCTTTGCCAATCAGCAACCTTGGATTGGGTTCGCGGATCCGTACCAATTCCGAACCCACCGTCTCCAAACCAAGAGTGTCCGTCAACTCGCCCAATTCCTGCAACAGTTCACGGACGACATTCAATTCCTCAGCCTTTGAATACACACCAACCAGGAAACCACGCTCGACACGAGTCGGATCTTCTTTCACCAATGCAGCTCCATTTTTCATTGATTCAACTATCCTAAGACAAATTACAAAAAGTACAACGTAACCGTTCACGGCCTTCGTTTCTGACCGAACCGCCATCCGTGGGCGGAAACGGCCAGGAGTTGGTTCGAGCCAACTCGAAAACATCACTACTATAGCTGTGGTAGGGTGTT
>JAGVUR010000134.1 GCA_019136135.1 Verrucomicrobiota bacterium | reverse complement strand
ATGTCGCGTTGGGATCAATTCCGTAACCCGAAGGACCTTTGAGCATTTCGCCCGACAACTTCAGCAGCACGCGCTTGAAAATCGGCTTTGTTGACATACAATCGCTCCCTTGCTGTACTTACCACTTTCGCATATGACGCTTGCGAAGACGAATCGCCTTCGGCGTGACTTCGACGAGTTCGTCATCGTTGATGTAGGAAATGCAATCCTCCAGCGACATGATTACAGGAGGAGTCAGAATGACGTTTTCGTCCGACCCTGCGGCGCGCATGTTGGTGAGCTTCTTGCCCTTTGCGGGATTGACGATCAGGTCGCCTTCCCGGCAATGCTCGCCCACGATTTGCCCTTCATACACGTCCACCCCGGGTCCTACGAAGAGGCGCCCGCGCTCCTGGAGGTTGAAGAGCGCGAAGGCCACAGTCTTGCAGGCGCCCATCGAGACCATCGCCCCGCGGTTCCTGTGCTTGATCTCGCCAGCATAGGTATCGTAGCCGTTGAAGACGTAGTTCATCACGCCGAGTCCACGGGTGTCCGTCAGGAATTCCGACCTGTAGCCGAGAAGGCCTCGAGTCGGGATCAGGTAGGTCAACCTTGCCATCCCGTTTGCTGTCTCCATTGTCTGGACACGCCCTTTTCTGGAACCGAGCTTCTCCATCACTATGCCCATGTGTTCCTCGTCAACATCGATGGTAAGCTCTTCGACAGGCTCAAGGGTGACCCCGTCCTTCTCCCGCAAGATTACCTGGGGGCGGGTGACCTGGAACTCATACCCCTCGCGACGCATGTGCTCGATGAGAATCGAGAGATGGAGCTCGCCGCGACCGGATACCTGGAAGCCCATGCCTTCCTCGTTGGGGACGACCTGCAAGGCAACATCGGACATGGTCTCGCGGATAAGCCGTTCCGCCAAGTGCCTGGAGGTGACAAACTGTCCCTCGCGCCCCGTGAACGGAGAGTCGTTGGGGATGAACCCCATGGAAATGGTGGGGGGATCGATCTCGGTGGGAGGCAAGGGAATCGGCGTGTCGGGATCCGTGTATGTGCAGCCCACGGTCACGTCATCCATGCCGGAAATGGCGACTATGTCGCCGCAAATGGCGTGGTCAACGGGAATCTTCTGATTAACTTCGAATCTGAATACCTTGGTGATCCTGGCAGGCTTCAAGGTGCCGTCGCGCATGGCGACCGCGATCTCGCGGTTGATGTCCAGATGGCCGTTGGTAACCTTGCCAATGCCCAAACGGCCAAGATAAGGCGAATAGTCGATGGACGAAACGAGGACCTGGAGCGGTCCGTTGGGATCGCCTTGCGGCGGCGGAATCCTCTGGATGACACGCTCGCAAAGCGGACTCATGTCAATCCGCTTGTCTTCAAGGTTGTCAACGGCGAATCCCTCGCGTGAAGACGCATAGACGACTGGGAAGTCCAGCAGGTCGTCAGGGGCGCCGAGCTTGACGAAAAGGTCGAATACCTCGTCAACGGCCCAGTGGGGGCGTGCCGCAGGCTTGTCGATCTTGTTGATGACAACGATGATGGGAAGGTTCAGCGCCAGCGCCTTCTTGAGCACGAAGTAGGTCTGCGGCATCGGTCCTTCCTGGGCATCGACCAGAAGCAGGGCGCCGTCTGCCATTTTGAGAACGCGTTCGACCTGGCCGCCGAAGTCCGCGTGGCCGGGAGTGTCGATGATGTTGATGGTATAGCCCTTGTAGGGAAAGGAGCCGTTTTTGGATGTAATGGTGATTCCACGCTCCTTCTCGATGTCGTTGCTGTCCATAAGGCGATCGTCAACCTTCTGGTTCTCGCGAAACGAGCCTGAAAACTTGAACAGTTCATCCACAAGCGTGGTTTTTCCATGGTCGACGTGGGCGATGATGGCGATATTGCGAATCTTGTCTTGTTGCATAGGTTTCTTTTCTCAAACGGACAGGGGATATGACCCGCATAACTGCAAACGGGCAAAATACGGGCAACCAAATAATGTAATGGCAAATCACGACTTTGTCACGCAATTTGAAAATTTGTATTGAAATTTGTTTGGCCGGGCACTAGTGTTTCCCAATCAGCGCCTCAAGTACGGGCACCCCGGTGCCCATCAATACCACCCCGGGTGCCCTCCAACCACCCCGGGTGCCCTCCAACCACCCCGGATGTCCCGGCACCACCCCCGGTGCCCCTAGACCACCCCGGATGTCCCGGCACCACCCCGGATGTCCCGGCACCACCCCGGATGTCCCGGCACCACCCCGGATGTCCCGGCACCACCCCGGATGTCCCGGCACCACCCCTGGATGTCCCGGCACCACCCCCGGTGCCCCTAGACCACCCTGGATGTCCTGACGCCACCACCCCGGGTGCCCTCCAACCACCCCGGGTGCCCTCCAACCACCCCGGGTGCCCTCCAACCACCCCGGGTGCCCCTAGACCACCCCCGGTGCCCTCCAACCACCCCGGATGTCCTCCAACCACCCCGGATGTCCTCCAACCACCCCGGATGTCCAGACACCACCCCCGGTGCCCCTAGACCACCCCGGATGTCCCGGCACCACCCCCGGTGCCCCTAGACCACCCCGGATGTCCCGACGCCACCACCCCGGGTGCCCTCCAACCACCCCGGGTGCCCACCAATACCACCCCCCGGTGCCCACCAATACCACCCCGGGTGCCCGTACTTGAGGCTGTCTTGCTTTGTAGCAGGGCATTTTGTCTTGTTCGTCCGCCCCGGGTGCCCCATCTGATCCATCTGACCCGTCTGGTTAGGAACGTGCCATATTCAGCCTCTTGACTGTCGACATCTTCTGAGTACGAGCACCCCGGGTGCTCGTACTTGCGATGGTGCATGAGTTTAAGGGGTGTTGGGGGGGTAGGGGAGTGCCAGCATTGCGCATTCTGAAAGCGGGGTAAAATCGCAACAGTCTTGAGTAGGAGCACCCCGGGTGCCCGTACTTGCGATGGTACACAAGTTTAAGGGGGCATGGTGTGAAAAAGCTTTTCGCCGCTTTGGAGGCTCTAGAACAAGGAGCCGATTTGGAAGACAACGGTGGCAGTAAACCAGGCAAGAAAGGTCAGCCCGGCGAGTTGAGCCAAGGTGAGAGTCCAGGAATTCGTCTCTCGCTTGACTACTGCGACTGTGCCAATGCAAGGCATCGCGATGAGGCAAAACAACATGATGCAAAATCCCGAGAGCGGGGTGTATTGCTGGGCAAGCTTGTCCTTGAGTTGCATGCTGCCATCGTCATGGGCGTCGTCTACGGAATTGAGGATTGCGAGTTGCGAGACAAAGAGCTCTTTTGCCGCGAATGCACCTATGAGCGCGGAGCTGCCTTTCCAGTCGGGATTGCCGTCCTTGTCTTGGAAACCTGCCAGCGACATCGGCTTGGCGAGGAGGAAGCCGACTCTGCCCCCAATGGTGTATTGGGCTGCTTCGAGGCGCAACTTGGCGTATGCCTTCGGTCCCTGGGTTTCCTTGACTTTGGCAAGTTCGGCTCGTGAGCATCCAGGCTTGACCGGGAGGGAGTTGACGATAAACATGATGATCGAAGCGGCGAGGATAATGGTTCCCGCCTTATGGAGGTATGCCATGGTTCGCTCGCCAATGTCGAAGAGGATTCCCTTCAGCGTCGGCATCCTGTATGGCGGTAGTTCCATCACGAAGACCTCGTCGTCACCCTTGAATATTGTTGACTTTAGGATTCTTGCGGCGATCAGGGATATTGCGATGCCGATGATGTAAAGGGACCACAGCACCACAGGTCTCCAGGGTTGCTTGAAGAGCGCTGGAATGAACAGGGTGTAGATCGGGAGCCTTGCCCCGCAGGACATCAGGGGGAGGATCATGATGGTTGTCATCCTGTCCTTGTGCGATTCGATGGTCCTGGTCGCCATCACGGCTGGGACAGTGCATCCGAATCCGAGGAGCATCGGGATGAAGCTCTTTCCGTGGAGGCCGAAACGATGCATGAAGCCGTCCATTACGAAAGCGGCCCGGTTCATGTAGCCTGTGCCTTCCAAAAAGGCGATGGCGGTGAAGAGGAGAAGAAGGTTGGGGAGGAACATCAGGACACCGCCGACTCCCCCGATGATCCCGTGGATGACCAGGGACTTTAGGAAGGGCATCCAATCATCGCTCCACAGCGAATCGATTGCGTTTGCAAGGGAATCGATTGCAAGTTCGATAAGGTCGCAGAGTGGGGCGCCGCAGTTGAAGGTGAAGGCGAAGACCAGGAACATGATGACCAGGAAGATTGGGACTCCCAGCAAGCGCGAGGTCACGACCTTGTCGATGGAATCCGAGATTTCCCGCCTGTTGTTCTTCTTGACGGTGACGGCTTCTCGGCAGGCGCCGGCGATCAAGCCGTACCTGCAGTCGGCCATCAGTATGTCGCTTTCCAGCCCTGTCAGGGCATTGAGCCGAAGGTTGAGTTCGTTGACTTCTGGGAGGAGAGGTTCCAGGAATGGAAGCTCCATGACCTGCGAATCGTTTTCCAGGAGCTTGATGGCCAGATATCTCGGGGGAACCTTGATCTCATCCTTGCCATCGAGAGCGGCGATCTTGTCTGTCAGGGATTCGATGGCTTCGTCCACCGCCTTGTTGTACCTGAAGGGAAGGCGCTTGATCGTCAATTCACCACGAAGCATCTTGGCTATCGTTGCGATGAGCTCGTCAATGCCCTGTTCGGTATGACCGACAGTTTCGACGATCGGAGCGCCGAAGAATCTCTGCAGCTTAGCCATGTCGAAGACGAATCCCCGCTTCTTGGCGTCGTCAGCCATGTTGAATATCATCAGCATGGGGATGTCCAATTCGCCCAATTGTGTCGTGAGGTAGAGGTTTCGCTGGAGGTTTCCCGAGTCGAGCACGTTGAGGATCAGGTCGATCTTGGTTTCCTGCAATTCCATCGAGGCAACCTTTCCCTCTATCGATGAAGACGAAAGGGAATAGATTCCTGGGAGATCAACCACTTCGATGTCCAATCCGTCAACGAGGAGCCGTCCTGTTTTCCGTTCGACGGTTACCCCCGCGTAGTTTCCCACGTGTTGCCTGGTTCCCGTGAGTGCGTTGAAAATGGTTGTTTTCCCGCTGTTTGGGTTTCCTGCGAGTGCGATTCGGAAGGGTTGCATATGTGGGATTTTGCTTGGTTTTACGGTTTGGGTAGTTAGGCGAGGTCTTTAGTCGGCTTGACCCAGATTTGCGATGCGTCCTTGGTCCTGAGCGAGAGCGAGCAGCAGAGGACCTTGATTCTCAGGAGGTCTCCGAATGGTGCGCGCCCTTCCATTTGGAGGAGTGTTCCCCGCACAAGGCCAAGCTCGGCGAATTTCTTTTTGCCCTTGAGGGAGTCGCCGACAAGGCCCACGATGGCTCGCTGTCCTTCCTTGAGTTCGGACAAGGGGATCAGTTCGTCGTCCTCGTCGGAATGGAGTTGCGGCATGATCTCGTCCAGGAAGTTTCTTAGGCTCTCGCAATCCTGTCTCGTCGTGATCGCCTCCGCAAGGAAGACCAGCCTGGACATGACCTTTTCGCCGATCACGTGCTCGATCTTGCATGCCGCGTCGTCCGCCTCCTCTGGATCCAGCTTCAAGATTTCGGAGAAGAATACGCGCATCGCCACGTGCCTGTTGCGGATGATGGCGGCGCGCAAGGCGCCCGAAGCTGTCAGGGTCACAGGGGAGTGGGATTGATAAATAATCAAGCCGCGGGACGCCAAGGATTGAAGTGCATTCGTAACCGAAGGCATCTTGATGTTAAGGCGTTCGGCGATGTCCTTCGTGTGGGCATGACCGTTGAGTTCGACCAATTCAGCTATCGCCTCAAGGTAGTCCTCAAGGCTACTAGATATGCGAAACGAACTCATATGCCACTCCGGATTTGAACTTTACATGTTAAATAATTAGAAACGACTAAATAATATATCTGTTGCAAGCCTACTGTCAACAATACCATCTGAAATTGATGAACAGTCATCGGAAATGAACAAATGTAGGCGAATTAAGAATTCAATAAAAGAAACTAGGTATTATGACAAAAAATCCAATTCAATTTGAAATATGTCATTTTCACTATAGATTTTATGTTCAATTATTTACTTGGTCAATTTAGAGAGAAAGGAGTTTGGGTATTGTGATTGACGAGCGTGAGGCTTTGCTTGTATTGAACATGTTGCCTGGTGTTGGTCCATGTCGTAAGCAATTGTTGTTCAATGAGTTTGGAAGTTGTGCCGAGGCATTGGGCGCGAGCGTGTCCCGTTTGGAGCGTTTGCCAGGGATAGGAAGTCGCCTGGCGTCGTTGATTGCTGGCTGGGAGCGTCATTGCGATTTGGCGGGTGAGTTGTCACGCGTTTCTCGTGCGGGTGTCGAGGTATTGATTGAGTGTGACGAGTGCTATCCTCCATTGCTGCGTGAGATCAGCGATCCTCCGATATGCCTGTATGCTCGCGGCGATGTGAAATCGTTGCGCGACAGTCGTTGTTCGTTGGCCGTGGTGGGTTCTCGGCAGACATCGATGTACGGTTTGCGCATGGCGGATCTTCTGTCTCGCAGCGTGTGTTATGCAGGTTGGCCCGTGGTGTCTGGCCTGGCCCGGGGGATAGACACCGCAGCCCACGAGGCTTCCTTGCGTGCCGGCGGCATCACGATTGCGGTGGTCGGTTGCGGGTTGGCAGGGATTTATCCGCGCGAGAACATGGACTTGTCTCGTCGCATCGTGGAGTCTGGCGGGTGTGTTGTGACTGAGTTTCCGATGTTGTACCGTCCTGACCGACGCAGTTTTCCGATGCGCAACCGAATCATTTCCGGGATTTCCCGGGGCACCTTGGTCGTGGAGGCAGGCTTGAAGTCGGGGAGCTTGATTACTGCGTCGCAGGCTTTGGAGCAAGGGCGGATGGTATTTGCGGTTCCAGGGCCGGCCGATGTTCCGTATTCCAGGGGATGCCATGCATTGATCAAGGACGGTGCGAAACTGGTCGAGTCCTTCGAGGACATTGCGGATGAATTCGTGTTGTTGCCGGGATTGGGAATGAGGGGCGGGGAGGCGCCCGGCGAGACGAAATCGTCAAAAAACAGCGATGAAAAGTTGAAATTATCAGGGCTTGAGTTAAAATTATGGAACTTACTGGAAGGGGGCGAGATGGGGATAGACGATCTCATTGGCGAATTGGACGAGGACGCATCGAGCGTGCTCGCTTCGTTGCTGTCCCTGGAATTGCGTCACGTGGTGAAGCAGTTGCCCGGGAAGCGCGTTGTGCGTTGCCAATGAAATAGCAAGAACAGTTCGAGTGGCGGTTTTTTGTCCGCTGCTCTTTATTTTGAGCGATAACAAGGACGTGTATGAGCAAGACATTGGTAGTGGTTGAGTCGCCGGCAAAGGCGCGTACGATTGGTCGTATTCTCGGTGACGATGTTCAGGTTCAGGCGTCGATGGGGCACGTGCGTGATCTTCCCCAGCACACGTTGGGGGTTGATTTGGACAATGATTTCACGCCGCAATACGAGATGACTTCGAATGGCAAGAAAGTCATCAAGTCCTTGCGGCAGGCGGCTGCCGGCGCCGACCAGGTTTATCTGGCGACAGACCCTGACCGCGAGGGCGAGGCGATTGCATGGCATTTGCAGGAGATCCTGAAGCCTTCGTGCAAGGGCGAATTCCATCGTGTTACGTTCCATGAGATTACTCGGAACGCGATCGAGAAGTCGTTCAAGGAGCCTGGGAAGATTGCAATGGATCTGGTATCTGCCCAGCAGGCGCGTCGCGTGTTGGACCGTATCGTCGGATATCAGGTCAGCCCGTTGCTGTGGCGCAGTGTCAAAAAGGGGACTAGCGCCGGCCGCGTGCAGTCGGTTGCCTTGCGTCTTGTTGTTGAGCGCGAGCGCGAGATTCAGGCATTCGTGCCCGAGGAATACTGGAATTTGGACGCATTGTTTGGTTGCCGTGAGTTGAAGGGAACCAAGTTGAAGACGCGCCTGGCCCGATTGAACGGGGAAAAGGCGGTCGTCTCGACAGGCGACCAGGCGAATTTGCTGGGCGATGCTCTTCAGGGCGAGGGTGTGACCCACCGCGTATCGAAGGTCAGCGGCACTCCACGTCGTCAGAACGCTCCTCCTCCGTTTATCACGAGTACATTGCAGCAGGCATGCGGCAGCGCCTTGAAGTTGGGCGCGAGCCAGACGATGCGCTTGGCGCAGGAGCTGTACGAGGGTATCGAGCTTGGCGGCGGAGGACCGGTTGGTCTTATCACCTACATGCGTACGGACTCGGTCAACGTGTCGAAAGAAGCCCAGGCGCAGGCGCGAGACTACATCGGACGAATCTACGGGAAGGAGTATGTTCCCGAGAAGCCGAATGTCTACCGAAGCCGAAAAAGCGCGCAGGAAGCCCACGAAGCGATTCGTCCGACGGATGTCAACAGGACGCCGGACGAGATGTCGCTCTACTTGAGCGGCCCTCAGCTTCGCGTCTACAGGATCATCTGGAACCGGTTCGTCGCCAGCCAGATGTCGGCGGCGCGCCAAATCGACCATTCCATAGAGATTGACAGCGCAGGTGGCGGCCTGGCCGAACTGCCGTTCCCCCTTGCTGGGAAAAAAGGCTCCCCGAAGGGTGTGACATGCACCTTCAGGGCATCCGCCCGGGAAACCGTCTTCCCCGGTTATCTGAAAGTCTACAACATCAAGGACATCGGCGAAGAAGACAATGGCGATGAAGAAGCCGCCCGCCCGCTTCCGCCCCTGGTGGAAGGAATGCTTTGCGATTTGAAGGAACTGCTCAAGGAACAGTGTTTCACCACCCCGCCCAGCCGGTATTCCGAAGCAAGCCTGGTCAAGGCGCTGGAAACCAATGGCGTGGGGCGCCCGTCAACCTTCGCCACAACCGTCAACATGATTCAGGAAAGGGATTACGTGACG
>JAGVUR010000186.1 GCA_019136135.1 Verrucomicrobiota bacterium | reverse complement strand
ACATGTTATGCGCCAGACCGAACTGCTTCATGTTGTTGACGCATGAGATGCTCAAGGCCTTTTCGCGTGCCTTCGACAGCGCGGGCAACAGCATGGCGGCGAGGATCGCGATGATCGCAATGACGACCAGCAACTCGATCAAGGTGAAGTTAACAATCTTTTTCATAGCTGGACTCCATTTTAAAAGGTTAAAAAACAATGGGAAACCTAAATAGTATTATATGCAATTATCCTTGAGGAATCAAGTGAAATGGAAAAAGAAAAAGTGGTGGAAAGGCTTTTTTTTTCGTTTCAGACAATGAATCCCGCTGTGACCATATTATTTTAGGAATTTGAGAGGGTTGATTCTCACATGCACCGGGCTCCTTTTTCCAACAAAAACAACGCGAAAACACATGCAAAAAAAGGCACGCCGTCCAATTGGATTGCGTGCCTTTGAGTAGGTGGCTAGTTAGACCTCGGGATTAATCTGGGTTGCGGCGCCAGTTTTTGGGAACATCGGAATACGTGAGCGCTTCGACATGTCCGTCAATGAATGTTGCGTTGAAGAGTCCCGAGTGGCGGTGGGCGATCCAGTAGTTTTCGCTGGTTGGGGTGACATACTCCTCGATCCAGAAGGACTGGGTTATGCCATCAGCCATGTTGATGATGCGAGACGGTTTCTTGTAGGCGGAGAGCTTGTAGCATGAGCCTACGAGGGGGTTGTCGTTGCCGATGGCACCAACGAGGGCTTCGAGGCGACCGTAGTGGCGGGACCATTTTTTCGTTCCTGGGGGACGGAGCGTGTTAGTCATGTCGATGAAATTATCGGCATCTGCTCCGGGGCAAGTGAAGATTGCCTCGTCGCCAGCGTATGTCATGACCAGGTCCGGGTGCCAGTAGAGCTTGGTTCGGTCAGTCGTGTACATGTAGGATGGCGCGACATACTGCTTGTTGTCAGTCGTGTACATGTTATGTGCCAAGCCAAGTTGCTTCATGTTGTTGACGCACGAGATGCTCAAGGCCTTTTCTTGTGCCTTCGACAAGGCGGGCAACAGCATGGCGGCGAGGATCGCGATGATCGCGATGACGACAAGCAACTCGATCAAGGTGAAGTTAACAATCTTTTTCATTGAGGGACTCCATTTTAAAAGGTTAAAAAACAATGGGAAACCTAAACATTATTATATGCAATTATCCTTGAGGAATCAAGTGAAATGGAAAAGAAAATACACTGGAAATGCATTGTTTTTTTACTTTCCGACGATGAATCCCGCTGCATCCACGTTATAGGAATTTGATAGGGTTGGTTCCCACATGCACCAGAAGTCGCCGATTGATTTTCGCACGGTGATATTGAAGGCGCATTTCGGGAGCTTGCCCTTGGAAATGCCGATTTTTTCGAATGGGATTTTGAATTCGGTTGTCCAAGCGTCATTTTGCGTTCGATTTGCGGCGAATTGTATTGGTGCAGGCTCTTGTGCGAGCGGATCCGAAGTTGCGTTTTCAGTGACTCCGTATTGCAGATATCCGTTTCCATATCCCCTGATGACGTGGATCGTCTTTGACTTGGGCGGTCGGATTGCTATTTCGACGGCGTCGTTTCGTCCCCATTGATTTCCGTCGAGCTTTGTTTCTGGGTCGAATTGGTTGTTGGTTGCGATGTAGAGGTTGTCGTCATCATAGGTTATCCAGGCTTGTGATTGTCTGTTTTTGGGGATGTCTTTTCCATTGTAGTTGAATTGCAGTTGCATTGTATCGGCTTTGTTCCACTCGTCAGGCTTGATGATTGCGTCAATGGTTGGTGGGGTTGTTGTCTTTTCGACTTGCCATGTAGGCGGATTTGGGTTTTTCCTGGCGGCAGCGGGTTTTGCTGTGACTTTTTTGATTGGCAGAAGTTGTTTTGGTGGTTCATGGTCCCATTTGGGCTTATTGACGACTGGTCTTTCGGGGCATGCATAGAGCCCCATCTTGTCAACCGGCAGTGGCTTGAACCCTGGGATCTTCCTGAAGACGATTGCGTTTTCCTTGAAGTTGAAGTTGCCCTTGTTGATGTCAACGAATCCCGGGTCTTCCGAGGTGCTCCAGTTTGAGTCGTCGAGGATCCAGTTTCCGCTTTTTTCTTCGGCGCACATGACGAAAAGGTTTCTGCATGCGTGGCTGACTCGCAGGTCTTCGGGTTTTGGATCCATGAATCCCTGGAATGTCGGGTAGTGCGTTATGAAGGGTGGCTTGGTGATGTCGACTTCCTTGAGCAGCCTTGTTTGCCAAAGGTCTCCATCGATCATCTTCTTCCAGTGCTCGAATCCCCAGGGTGCCGAACCGAGCGGCCGTTTGCATTCGATGAAGACATTGTTGTCCGCGACCAGTTCGTGTCCGCCATGGGAGAATACGGTTCCAAAGGAACCCCGTCCCGGATCGCCGCAACGGAAGAAGAGGTTGCCGGTGACGGTTTCGCCCACGTCGCCGTCGTCGAAGTAGACTGCCGCGACTCCGTGTCCCATTGGCTTGCCGATCGAGTACCACAAGTTGTACCTGACGATGTTTCCCCGGAGCGAAGGGTTTCGTCCCTTGTAGAGCGCTCCCGAGTCGTCAGCCGCCAGGCAGACATGGTGAACGACGTTGTATTCGAAGATGCAATCGTTTGCTCCCAATCCGACCGCCATGTGCGGAGCGTCGTGGATTTCGTTGTGTCGTGCTGCGTTTCCAACTCCGCTGAGGGTGATGCCGTTGGAGTAGGTCAGCTTGTGGATGGAGAATTTCCAGATGTGGCAGTTTTCGACGAGCGAGTTTCCTGGTTCGAGTGTTTTTCTATTTCCACCTCCGATCACGACTCCTCCCGTTCCCGTGTCGTGGATGTCGCAGGAGAGGACCTTGTTGTTTTTGTTGCCATAGACCGTGATGCCGTTGTTGTGCATGTTTCGGACTTCGCATCCCTCGATGGTGATGTTTTCGGATTTGTTGACATTGATTCCCTGGTTGCTTTCTTCCAGCAAGAAGCCCTTCCAGAGGATATTGGCGGTATTGTCGATGTTGACGAGGAGTCCTCGCAGGGTGTTAAAGGAGACTCTAGCGTCGTCGAGCTTGGCGGGTGGCCAGAAGTACAGCAATTGCGTTTTGTGGTCGATGTAGAACTCCCCTGGTTTTGTCAATTCTTCGAGCAAGTTGAGCGCATACCAACGCCTTGGCGATGGGTTGCCCTGACGAAGGCCGAAGGTGCTTGGCTTTTCCATCGTGATCGTTTTTTCGACCGTGTCGATGGACTGGACCTTTTGCACGTCCTCCGCCCAGTCAAAGCACCAGTATCCTCGAACCCAAACGCCCCTGTCGACATTCCAGCGTTTTGGCCTGTCCTCCTTATACTTGAACGTGCCACCCCTGATTTCGTCGGGTTTCAGGTTGCGTCCGTATGGTTCCGATCCGCCATCGACGATCTTTTCGATGGTTGTCCAGTCATCGTCCGGCCATCTTGCCAGTTGCATTCGTTTGTTTTCGAAGAATAGTTCTGGCACTTCCGTCAGTTGCGCCCATGGTTTGGCCTGCATTTCCGATTGTTTCGGGAAGCCGAGCTTGTGGAGATCCGCGACCAAGATGTTCGGTGCGGCTTGAGGGTCGATGATCTTGAGGATTTCCGGGTCGGTGACATTTTGGAATGCTTCCTTCGGGATGTCGGTGGAGCCGAGGATTCTCGCCGTGCCCTGTTTTTCCGCAATCCATCTGATGGGTGCTTCTGGCGTGCCTGCATCTTCCTTTGTGAGCGAGAACGTTTCCTTGAATCGGTAAAGTCCAGGCTTGACGACGACTTGGAGCGGAGACGCACCCTGGGTCTTCAGCTGCCGGATGAGTTCCCTGGCACGGGTGAAGCTGGCGACTGGGGAATCAGGGCTACCATCATTGGCGTCGTTGCCGTTTGGCGAAACGGTAATCGTTGCTCCAGGCAGGGTGGCACAAGATAAAAGACAAGCCAAAAGTGTGGTCTGGAAGCGAGACATGGAGGATCTCCCTTGGTTGAAATGGTTCGGAAAAAAGTGGATTTTGAACTGTAGCATTTGGTAAGAATTTGTCAAAGCTTCTTTGGGGCAAGCGGTAGAAAAAGCAATGCGGAATCAACGCGAAAAATCATCGGTTTCGTACTCAAATGGCATGTGACATGCCTTTTCGTGGCGGGGGGGGTGAAAGGTTTTAGGACTGGGACGGGGTCGGGCAAATTTGCCCTGCTGCAGAACAAGACGGTTTTAGGCACGGGCACCCGGGGTGCTGTACTTAAGTGGTGTCGCCGCTGAAGCGGCGAAACTGGGGTGTTCCCAGTCGGGACGGGTCGGGCAAATTTGCCCTGCTGCAGAAGACGGTGGTTTTAGGTACGGGCACCCGGGGTGCTTGTACTCAAGCGGTATCGCCGCTAAAGCGGCGAAACTAAATTTGCCCTGCTGCAGAACAAGACGGTTTTAGGTACGGTCACCCGGGGTGGTGTTTGGGGCACCCGGGGTAGTGCTTGGGGCACCCGGGGTGGTGTGGGAACACCCGGGGTGGTGTGGGAACACCCGGGGTGGTGTGGGAACACCCGGGGTGGTGTTTGGGGCACCCGGGGTGCTCGTACTTAAGTGGTGTCGCCGCTCAAGCGGCGAAACTGGGGCGTTCCCAGCCGGGTCTGGTCGGGCAAATTTGCCCTGCTGCAGAAGACGGCGGTTTTAGGTACTGGCACCCGGGGTGCTCGTACTCGGGAGATGTCGCAGCTGAAGCGGCGAAACTGGGGCGTTCCCAGTCGGGACCGGGCATTCATCATTCATCATTCAGGACTGGTTGGGGTGGGGAAGCCATTTTGAAATACTTGCGTTGGTTTCTTGGAAAATAGGGCAGGATGGAGTTAGTTTAAATGGGTTACTAAACAGTCGTCAATCCAACTATGATCAATGGAGGTCAAGCATGCGTTTTTTGTTGTGTTTTCTTGTTGTGTTGTCGGTTTTGTCCCATGGTGCTGCGGACCGTTTGATGTCCGTTGACGGCGACGGTGTTCTTCGGTATCAGGACAATGGCGAGGAGGTTTCGCTTTTCGGCGTCAACTACTATCCTCCGTTTAGCAGCGACTATGCCATGCTCAAGGAGCGCGGTTTCGACCACAAGGCTGCGATTCATCAGGATCTGGCGCATTTCCAACGGTTGGGACTTACCTGTTTGAGGCTCCATACGTTCGAACGCCAGTTCAGTGACAAGGACGGGAATTTTATTGATAATGTCCATGTGGATCTGCTGGACTACTTGATTGCCGAAGCGTCCAAGTGTGGCATTTACGTGGTGCTGACGCCGATTGCCTGGTGGGGTTCCAAGGTGGTCTCGCCAGATTGCTTTACGTCCAGGTACGATTCCATCAGGCAGATGATCGGGGACAAGGCGGCGTGGGGATATATGGCGCGGTTTCTGGAGCAATTCGGAAACCATAGGAACCGATACAACGGTAAGCGATATGCGGACGACCCGGCGATTCCTGTCTTCGAACTGATCAACGAACCACTCTACGAAAAGGATTTTCCGCTTGAAGAAAAGGTTGCGTTCATCAATGCGCTGTATGATGGATTGCGAAAATCAGGCACGAAAAAGCCGATATTCTACAGTGTTTGGGTCAATGGAGCCGAGGCGGCTTCGCTTTCCAAGGTCGAAGGGGTGACCCATGGCTGGTATCCTTCCGGCTTGGTCGCGGGAAAGACGCTGACCGAAAACTATCTGCCAAGTGTCGATAAGTTCCTCCACGAAATGAGCGATCCGCGAGTAGCGAACAAGGCGAAGATGATCTATGAGTTCGATTGCGCTGATATCCACCAGTCCACGATGTACCCGGCGATGGCGCGGGCGTTCCGGGGAAGCGGAGTGCAAATCGCGGCGCAATTCCAGTACGAGGTGCTGGTGTTGGCGGATACCAATAGGAATTGGCAGACCCACTACCTCAATCTATGCTATACCCCGGGAAAGGCGATTGGATTCGCCATCGCGGCGGAAGTGTTCAAGAGGATACCACGCCACTTTGAAGCAGGCAGGTATCCGAAGAGTTGCCGCTTCGGGGATTTCCGTGTTTCGTACGAAGAGGATTTGTCGGAATTGGTGACGGAACGCGATTTCCTGTATTCGAACCACACCAAGACGGCGCCCCCGTCAATCGAGAAATTGCGTCGAGTCTGGGGTGTTGGTTCGTCTGCCGTGGTTGACTATGATGGTACGGGAGCGTACTTTTTCGATTGCCTTGACGATGTTGGGGAGAGTTGGTTGCTTGAAATCTATCCCGACGTGTTGCTGGTGCGGGATCCGTACAGTGGCGGCGATAGCGAGAAGGCCCGTATGCTAGGCGGTTTGCGTCGCATGGAGGTACGGTTGCCTGGTTTGGGGAGCGGTTTTTCGGCTCGTCGTGTTGATGTTGCCAATGGGGTCGTGGTTCGTGCAGCCAACGGCGTTGTCGAACTGGAGCCTGGTCGATACGTGTTGACTCGCGATGGTCGCGAGACTTCCTTTGCCGCTCCTCGGCATGCCTTTGTTTTGCCGAAGTTCAGCGACAAGGTGGACGAGCCGGCGTTCTTGATGGATCAGCCGCCCTTGTACCGGATCGGCACGGGCGATTTGGTTGTTCGTGCGACTGGCATGGCTTCCTCCGACTGCTCGAGGTTGGAAATGAAGCTGTGTGCCCGTGACAGCGACAAGCCAATAACCGTTCCCTTGAAGGCTGTTCGTGGCAAGACTGGATTCGAGGGGCGGATTCCCGGGCATTTGATTACGAAATCGGGCCTATATCGCATATGGATCGAGCACGAGTCGAAGGGCAAGGTCCTGGTGTTTCCTGGTGCTCGCGAGAAACTTGAACGCGATCAGGTTGCAGGATCGAGTTGGCCTGCGTTGCGCTTGAGTTCCTCGACACCCTTGCCCGAGACGATTCGCTCGGAAGAGGGATTCGAGTATTCGTATTCGTGGCACGAGCAAGATGGATCTGTGAGGATGTCGGCAACGGGTTATGGCGCTGGCAAGGCCGCTTCCGGGATGCGGTTTGCATTGACTCCGCCACCGGCCGACGTGTATGCGAATGCATTGAAGTTGCGCTTGCGCGGCGGAGCCAACACGGCTGCGGTCGAGGTAGGCTTGATTCGCGATGATCAGCATGGGTACGGAAATCCGTTCGCCTTGTCGTCGGACTGGAATGACATTCTTGTTGACCTTGGTTCATTGAATCGTCTATGGAGCACGAAAGACGGCGTTGCCGAGGCATCGACCAGCCGTGAGTTGTCATTGATTACGGGGACTTGGTTGTATCCTGAGATGCGCGAATTGCCTCATTTTGTTGAGATTCAATCGGCGGATTGGGTTTACGAGCCTAACGATGTCCAGGTTTTGGTCCAGACTCGCGAGTCGCCTGTGATTGCTCTGGAGTTTGAGAGTGGTCGTCAACCTCATGCGAGGCGTCCTGGCAAGTGCAGCTTGGTTGCCGGTCGCGATCCCGGCCGTCGCGCGCTTCAGCTTTCGGCCTCGTCATTCAAGACCCAGCCCGACTTTTTTTCGGTACATCCAGCGATGGCGTCGAATCTCCAGGAGGAACTCAAGTCCGGGAGGTCGTTCGATACGGTTGTTTTGACTGCTCGCGCCTTGTATCCATGGACCAACCGGATGGAGTTCGTGCTGACGGAATCGGATGGTTCTCCCTGGGGGCTGAATGTGGATTTGAGCACGGATTGGCAGGACATCAGGATTCCCTTGAAGTCGTTCTACTATTTCAAGCATTGGGGATATGTCGTTGAAGGCAGGAGCGGCGAGGGCGACATGCTGAACTTGAACAAGGTGATCAAGGTGAACTTCTGCCTTGGAAAGTTCCTTTTCAAGGAGGACTTTGACAAGGCCCATGCGGTCGAGGTCCAGGAAATTCGTTTCGAGTGATTGTATCGGCATGCTTATTTGGGCATGTCTGCCTCCTCGAAGGCATTGTAGATATTATCGCGCCAGATGACGCCGCCGACGCCATCATAGACCGTTGCCTTGGGCGAGGTCTTGGTGAAGTAGCAATCTGCCACCAGCAGCTTGCCCTTTCGGTGGCGAATGACGGTGACGTCGTCAAGCTTGAATGCCTTGAAGTTATTGTAGTAGGCGCTTCCCAGGAGCCGGGCATTGCCTTCGATCAGGAAGCCGGTCTTGCCGGTATCGGCATAGCAGTCGCGCAACAGGGTGTCGGCTCCGGCAATCTTGAAATTGATGGAATCGACCAGCATTTCTCTATCCTCGCCTTCTTTGCGCGGCGGCAGCGGGCCACCCCAGACGTGGCATCGGGTCAGGCGATTGGAGCCTCCGCTGGTGACTTCCATGCCGATTGTGTAGTCAACCATGATGCAGTCCGTGTAGTGGCTGTCGCCGCCATTGATGCTGATGCCCACATTGCCCGCCAAGCCTGGCAGGTAGCAGCGACCATAGACATTATTGGCGACCAGCTCATAGCCGTGACCGTAGTCCTGTACGCGCAGGCCGTACTTGCGCCCATTGCGCAGGGTGATGTCCCGAAGCGTGAAATGGTGGAATTCAGTCAGCATCAGACAGCTGGCCAGGCCATTGCCATCCAAGTCGCCGCCACAAATAAAGAGGTTGAAATCCGTGTCCTTGTCCTTGAGCCAGTGATTTTTGGCGTCATATACCAGTACGTAGTCCATTTCGGCCACGGCGCGGATGACGGCGGATTTGTGCATGAGCAGCGAACACAGGTTGCTGATCTTGAGGGTCTCGTCCAGCTCATAGACGCCGGCTGGCACAAACAAAACGCGATCGGCGGCGGCCGCCACAGCGCGATTGAAACGACCGTTGTCAGACTGCTCGCCCGCCAGTCGCGGGAAATCCTGCAAAGAGACATCAAACACATTCATGATAGACATTTTTTTCGTAGCTCCCTTGACATTTTCTTTTTTGGTTATTCTGCAATGTTGCGATCTGGTCTTCGGGTTGACCAGTCAGATTGTTCGGAGAAAAAACGACCTGCCTTGACAACGTGGGGTGCATTGGTTTTATTATAGCATGGCGACGGATGATTGCCATGGCAAGGAGCTGTTCAAACCATCGGTAATATTGTGTCATCTATTCAGGAGTCCGTTGCCTGGCATGCGATCTTGGATCAGGAGGTATCAGATGAAAGCATTATTGACATTGTTTTTATTGGCGGTGGTTTATGTACGGGGGCAGGCAATTGTGATTCCTGCGTGGGTCAATATCGAGGTGGGCAAGGCGTACGAGAGATTTGTAGAATGGAAGGGGCAGGACGAGGTTGTTGTCTTTCCTGTGACCACGGATCTGCATTCGGGCGGACGTGATACCTACAAGCACATTGCGTACGTCAACCACGCCGCAAAGACATTTCCGTTTGACTTGACGGTCGATTTGGGTGACATCGGGCTGGATGTGCCCGCCACGCGTGATCCTGGATACGCGACGAACTTTTTGGAACGTCACGGGAAGCTCAGGCACGAGTTTCCCGGCGTGGCGCTGCAAGTCGTCGGCAACCATGATCACAACCGTGTTGCCGGCAATGGCAATTGGATCACGGACAAGCAGATTGCGGAGGTTTGCAACCTGCCGAACCTGAAAAAAGGCCACAAGGTGGTTTTCGCCGAGGATGCCACGTACGGGTACTACGACATTCCCAGGGCAAAGGTCAGGGTTGTTTTCTTGAATACCAGCGACCATGACGATGCCGGCGGCGGGTACTACGTTATGGCGACCAAGCAGCTCCAGTGGCTGGCGGACAACTTGAAATTCTCGGAACCCGGCTGGACGGTGGTTGCCCTGACTCATTATTGCGTCAAGGATTTCGGCAATTGGGTAGGTTCCAAGACATCCTTGACCCATGGCGATGTCCTTGTGAAGATTTACGAGGATTTCGTTGCGGGCAAGGCGGGCGAGCTGAAAGGCGTCAAATGGGACTTTACCGCGAACGAGGATTGCCGGTTCGCCGTCAACTTGATTGGCGATTCGCATTTTGACGCTTCGGAGACGACCAATGGGGTGAACTACGTGATTACTCAGGGATATGGTGGAGTCAGCGAGAAGGATTTTCCTGCGGAGCGTGCGGTCAAGACTTCGTTCAACTTCAGGACCATGATGCTTGTTGACATCGTCGTGGTGAAGCCTGCGAAGCGTGAGTTGAAGCTGATCCGCATGGGGGCAGGCGGCAAGGCTCGTGACCGTGTATTCAAGTGGTAGTCAGAGGACGGCAGATGAATCTACAGGGATTGGCAATCGGTTTGGCTAGCTTTTTGACGATAGGCGCGTTTCATCCGCTTGTCATCAAGGGCGAATTCTACTTCGGCGTCAAGATTTGGAAGGTTTTCCTTGCAGGCGGGGTGTTGTTTTCGCTGTTGTCCTTGCTGGTCTCCAGCTTGCTGTTGTCGTCCTTGTTCGGAGTCGTTGCGTTTTCGAGTCTTTGGAGCATTTTGGAGGTCTTCCACCAGCATCGTCGTGTTGAGCGTGGTTGGTTTCCTGTCGGTCCCGGTCACTATAAAGAAAGCATTGGAGGTGAATGATGGCGTCGACTTATGAAGAATTGTCTCGTTTGCCGATGTGGCGTCGTTTTGGCTGGTTTGACGGTTTTCGCAAGTCTGCGTTGTCGGTTCATGTTCCCTTGCAATGGCCTGGCTCGTCTCGTTTTGCGTACATGGATTGTGCGTTGAATGCGTACTATCTTGAGATGCCCTTGGACATGAACTCGTCTTCCGAGGAAGATCGGCGGCATTGCGCCTCGTTGCGGACTCGCCTGCTGAGTTTTGCCTTTGGCAAGGCGGGTGCGGTTCCTGATTTTCGTCAGGTTCGCCTGGCTCGGAAGTTTGGCGGGAAGCCGATCATTTGCGCAGAGTTCAACGCATGGCATCTTGTCCATCAGCTTGAGTACTTTGTCGATGTCCATGGTTGTTTCAGGATTCGGGTGTTGGTTCGCAACGAGAGCGCTCGGCGTCAGGAGTGCGCCGTTTGGGTACGTCCATCGGAACCTCTTGATAGCCAGGTATTTGACTATCATTACCATTCCTTCGAGTGGGATGCGTCAAGATGGGTGGCCGACGATGCTTTTTCGTTTGAGGAAGACAGCTTCTTATGCAATGGCGAACGTGTCGGCCTGGTACGTCACGACGCAAGCCTTGAGTTGCAATGGAACAGCCGGGCTGATTTTCGCAAAATAGATCCCAAGAGCCTGTTCACCTGGGAGGCACCGTACATTGTCCAGCCGCGTTGCCAATTGGGTTTGGTGAAAAACGTGCTTTCGCTTTCTGGCGAGCTTGAGCCTGGCGAGACATGTTCGTTCGAATTGGTGTTTTCGGCAGAGCCGCTTGGAGAAGTGGAATTGGCGGGGCATTCTCAGGCGGAATCGGAAGCGTTGGTAAAATGGGGCTCCTACCTTGAAGGCAAGGTCGATTTTGATTTCGGGGATTCTCGCGACAATGCGGTTTTCGAGGCTGTTCGGCTATGCAACCTGCAATTGCTGTTGAATCACGGGGATTCGTACCAGCCTTGCCAGGGCGGCAGTTCGGAACGATTCTTCGTCTGGGTCTGGGAGGCGATGTGTTCGTTGCGTCCAATGATCGAATTGGGGCATTTCGAAGAGGTTCGCCGAGCCCTTGAGTTTATCTTTTCGTTGCAGGACGCTGGCTGCCCGCCTTCGGGCGAGTTCACGACGGTTGCCGGGGCAGTGGGAACAAGCGGGCCGAAATGGGCGAATACGACAGGGGCGGCGCTGATTCTGGCTTCAACCCTGCTGAGGCATTGCGACGATTCGGCGTTGCGCGAGCGGTTCCTGCCGAAAATGCGTCGCGCCGCGCAATGGATTGTTGGCGAGATTCAGGCAATGCGTCGCCAAGACGTTTTGAACTACGGAATCATGCCTCCCGCTTGCGCATCGGACGGTGATTTTGGCCAGTTGGTGTTTACGGACTGCTGGCTGTTGGGAGGCTTGCTGGCGTTCGGCTCGTTGCTGGAATACTTGGGTGAAGCCGACGCCGGTACGGTCATGGGCGAAGCGCGGCACTACCGTGCCGACTTGTCGAATGTCTTGGATCGTGTCACTGACGAATTTGGGTTTATTTCTCGTTCATTTGGCGACGATGCCCGTGTATGCAACGAGTTTCGGTTCACCGACACGTGCTTGGATTGCTGCACGGCAGGCGTGTATGACGGCAAGGAGCCTAGGATGTCTCGTTACCTTGACTGGCTGGAGACGCACGCCTTTGTCGGCTTGTTTTGTTCCGAGGTATCCCGTGGGATTTACTACATTGGCAACAACGAATTGACGATCATGAAGATGTACTTGGATCAAGGTCGCTACGTGAAAGCCTGGCTTGCCGCGCAGGTGTTCAGACGCTACGGGATGACTCAGGACCTGTATCTGACCCAGGAACGGTATTCTGCGAATGACGTTGGATTTACCGCCTGGCAACCGAACGCCAGCAACAATGGACGCTACCTGGAGCTGGAAATCCATCGTATCTGGCATGAGAAAACCGGGGCGATTGTCCTTTTTGGCGGATATGAGAAGGCCGAACTAGCAGGAAAGCAACTTCAAGTCCGGGAACTGAGGACGTGTTTCGGCAAAACCACCATCCGGCTTGACAGCTACGAGCTAAGCCTGGAAACAGAGTTGCCGATATCAAGCGAGATTAAGTTCATTACACCCTGGACCAAATGGCGATTGGAACGGCAGGCAAACCAGTGTAACCATAACATAGTCAGCTAAGGAGTAAGGAGTAAGGAGCCGTTAAAAAATTAAGTTTGCATTTCCGGTTTCTTTCGGCCGCCTTTCCCCTGTCCCGTCAGTCGCGTATGCGCATACGCTCTTTCCAGGACAGGGGAAAAACAGCTCAAAACAATTCCGGAACTGTTGCCTTAATTTTTGAACGACTCCTAAGCGGAAATTCAATTCCGTGAATTGATATCTAGGATTAGTTGGCTAAATTTGATTGTTTCTTGTTCGAAGATAAAAGGTGCGACATCGATGAAAAAATTATGTACATTGCTAATGCTGTCTTGTGTCCTTGCCTTCGGGGTCGAGTTCAAATGCAGCCTGATGGTCAAGGGTGGCCAACTGGAGAAGGTTTTGTTCGGATGCTCATCGAATGGGACATCTGGATACGACCGGAAACTTGATATCCCGGCTCCCCCGATGGGGATGAACAGCGGGGTGATAGGCTGGCATGTTCCCAACGAGGACAAGCAATTCATCTTGTACCAGGACATGAGAGGCGAGACGTTGCCGCAGATCTGGAAGCTGGATTGCCGTATCTATCGCTCGAATCCCATTAAACTGAGCTGGGATCCTGCCACGTTGCCGAAAGGTTTGGATTTTGCAATTCGCATTGGCGAAGAGCAATGGATCGATATGCGCGAAAGCAAGGCATTGGATGTCAAGGAGACATGCTTTGTGGAAGTAAAGGTCGTACAGAAACAAGCGGAGTCGAAATGAGTGGCAAGGCAGTGATGTTTGGCGCTGGGAACATTGGTCGCGGCTTTATCGGCCAGTTGTTCAGCGAGTCGGGTTACGAAGTGATCTTCGTTGACATTGACCAGGATTTGCTGGCCGCGTTGAATCGAGAGAGGCGCTACCACCTGGAGACGGTAAGCAACGAAGGCTCGGTGGACTACTGGATTAGCCCGGTTCGCGCCATTGACAGCAATGACAAGGCGGCAGTGGCAGCGGCCGTTGCGGAAGCTGACATCTGCGCGACGGCGGTCGGGGCGAACGTCCTCAAGTTCGTGGCTCCGAATCTTGCCGCTGGATTGGCCTTGCGTGCGGAGCGTGGCTGCGGACCGATCAATGTGATCGTGTGCGAAAACCTCCATGGAGCGCCAGAGTACTTGCGTGGCCTGCTGGAAGCGAGCATTGGCGAAAAAGGACGGGATTACCTGGCGAAGAAGACCGGGCTGGTGGAGACGGTGATCGGACGAATGGTTCCCGCGCCAACGGCTGAAATGCGCGCCGCCGACGTAAGCTGGATCAAGGTGGAACCTTACAAGGAATTGCCGGTCAAACGCTCGGGCTTCGTCGGATCGATCCCTGAAATCGTTGCGATGACTCCCTATGACGACTTTGACGTCTTTGGCGCTCGCAAGCTCTATGTCCATAATTGCGGTCATGCATTGATGGCGTATATGGGCTACCAGCGAGGCTACGAGTACGGATATCAGGCGTTGGCGGACAACGAGATCCGCGAGTTCATGCTGGCGGGCTTGCGTGAAAGCGTTGATGGGATCTGTGCGCAATATGGTGCGGACCGCGATTGGTTGTATGCCCATGTTGACGATCTTCTGAAACGTTTCGCCAATCGGAATCTAGGGGACACGGTATTCCGTCTTGGTCGCGATCCGCGTCGCAAGCTGGCCAGCGAGGACCGCCTTGTTGGCGCGGCCAAGTTGGCTGTTTCCGGCGGTGTTCGTCCTGTTCATTTGGCATGGGGCATTGCTGCGGCGCTGATGTTCGATCCTGCTGAGGATTCGAGTGCGCAGGCGTTGCAGAGCCAGATACGCGAAAAAGGTGTTGGGGCAACGTTGGAGGCCGTATCGGGTGTCAAGTCCAACTCTGACTTGGGCAAGTTGATCTTGTCGTCCTACGCTCTTCTTCAGGTGGATCCGCGTTGGGTATTGAAGTGATTAAATACTTGAAATTAATAGGATTGAGTCCATGTGCGATTTTCGAGAATTGACGGATGAGTTGGCGTCTGAGCTGGTAGAGATAGTTGGTTCTGCCAATGTGTATTATCGCGATCCCGAGCGTTTGGAGCCATATAGTCGCGACGAGACTGCGGATTGCGCGGCGCGGTTGCCCGATGCCGTTGTTCGTCCGAAGGATGCGTCGGAGATTTCGGCGATCATGCGTTTGGCGAACCGGGAGATGATTCCTGTCACGGCCCGAGGTGCCGGCAGCGGCTTGTCCGGTGGCGCGGTTCCAGTGCATGGCGGCATCGTCCTGGATTGCTGCCGGATGAACCATATCCTGGATATCGACACGAAGAACATGACCGTGACTGTTGAACCCGGTGTGATCACCAGCGAAATCAACGAGGCGCTTCGTCCGTATGGCTTGTTTTACGCTGGCTATCCGATGAGCTTGGAAACCTGCACGGTTGGCGGCAACGTCGCGGAAAATGCCGGTGGCGGCAAGGCGGTCAAGTATGGCGTGACGGGACGCTACGTGCTGGGACTGGAAATGGTTTCAGCAACGGGTGACATTGTGGTCATGGGCGGCAAGCTGGTCAAGGACGTATCCGGATTGAACCTGATTCAGCTGATGGTTGGTTCCGAGGGGATATTGGGCATTTTCACGAAGATCATCCTGAAGTTGTTGCCGTTGCCGAAGGCGTCGGTTGACATGCTGTGCTTGTTCAAGACGATCGAGGCGGCGATTAGCGCCGTTCCGAAGATCATGTCCGAGGGTGGCATCATTCCCACGGCGATGGAGTTCATGGACAAGTTGTCCTTCGAGAGCGCCTGCGACTACTTGAACGAGTCATTGCCATGCGCGGATGCCGGCGCGATGTTGCTGATCACTGTTGACGGTGCGGATGCCGAGCAGGTCGAACACGACTACGATGTGATTGGCGAACAATGCCTGCAAGCTGGCGCGACGCATGTGTACGTCGCCGATACGAAGGCGAATAGCGAGCGCATTTGGCGTATTCGCCGATCGGTAGCTGAGGCATTCAAGGTCTTTTCTCCTCACCAGAGCCTGGAGGACATCGTGGTGCCGATCGCGGCGATTCCCGCGATGAGCGCGGCAATAGGCGAGATTTCCGCCAAGTACCGGGTGATGATTCCCTGCTATGGCCACGCCGGAGACGGCAACCTGCACGCAACTCCCGTGATGCCGCCGGAATGGTCGCTGGAAAAATGGCACGCCACGTTGCCGGACTTGCTGAGGGATCTCTATTCCGAAACGGTTCGCCTGGGCGGGCGCATATCCGGCGAGCATGGAATCGGTTACAAGAGAAGGGAATACTTTGTCGAATTGGCGGATCCTGGATACCTGACCATGATGAGAGCCGTCAAAAAAGGGCTGGATCCCAATGGCATCCTCAACCCGGGAAAGGTAATCTAAGTGTGCTTCGAGGCGACCGACGCCGCTCCTGGGCAGAACCTGAATAGGGGGAAACGTATGGTCTGGGCTTCATTTTCATTGGAAATGGGACGTATCGTCCGTATGCGTCGCATGACGCTGGTGGCGTTGTTCGTCCTCGTTGCGACCGGTTTTTCGCAGACGAATTCTGGTTCTAGCCATCAACGTACCCGTGATCTCAGGGAACTTGTGGCGAAAGCCTATGCCCAAAACGAGATTGACGACCAGGCGATGCAAGGCGTCTTGAATCAAATTGCCCAATTGGCTTCCGGCAACAATGCGGGGACTCGCGCAAGGCAGCAGCAATTGGAACCGTTGGCGGATTGTGTCGTCGCAATCCATTTTCTCCAACGTCAGCCATTGAAGCGTGGCGTCGGGATGGAATTTTCCCGTTGGCTCTGGTGCGATTCCGACCGGTCGCAGCTGTTTTTGGAGCATTTCGACAGCGAACTTGACAATTTAAGCGAGGCTCTGGGGATTTTGGAGGAGCTATACGATCACGATCCCACTAATCGCAACCAGCTGTATCCCTTGATGTTGGCGCTTGCCCTGGTATGGGATACGCCTCGTCCGCCCTTGCACGGGCAGTGCGGGCCGAACGTGGGACCTGTGCCCCGTGACATGAAAAGACGGTACGATCATTTTGCGTCGATGTTTTTGACGAAGAAGCCTCCCGTGCCTTTCAATCGCCTTTCCGTATCCGCCTTGGGTTTTGTCGTTGACACTCCTGTTCCTGTTTCTGAATTGTCGTGGGCCGTTGAGAATATCAAGGGGTCGAATTTCAAGCGGATTTTCGAGTCGATCAAGTATGACAATCGTCGTGTTGAGGACGGTTTTTTTTCTTGGCCTCATGGTCGTTACAGCTTGGAGTCGATCAAGCGTCATGGTGGCATTTGCGTTGACCAGGCTTCGTATGCTTTGCTTGCCGCTCGTGCTCGCGGGATTCCCGCGATATTGTTCACGGGTTTAGGAAAGCGCGGCGGTCATGCATGGTTGGCCGTGATGAAGCAGAATGGGGACTGGGACAAGGACATCGGTCGATACGAACGTGACGACTATGTCACCGGGCATGCCTTGAATCCGTTGAACGGGACGATGATCAACGATCATCTTCTGCCATTGGTTTGCGAACGCACCATGCGGAACTCCAATGCGTCCCAAAGCGATGCTCTGGCGCGAATCGCAATCGTGCTGGCAGGACTCCAGTTGCCCAAGCAAGCCAATATCTACGCTGACAAGGCACTGGAAATCACGCGGACGCACCCGCAGGCATGGAATGTGAAAATGCTAACATCCAATGGGGATCCGAAAAGCTTGTCCAAGTTGTTTGACGAACAGGCAATTGCATACGCCAAATATCCCGACTATGTGGTGTCCATTCGCCAGAAGCAGGCCGAAGTCCTGAGGCAAGGAGGACATGACCAACTTGCCGAAAGGGCACTGGCGCAGACAAAGGCGCAAACGAGGAATCGAGGCGACCTTGAACGCACAACCGCACTCGCCAGGGTCGAGGACCTTGCAAGAAATGGAGAGCCGGTCCAGGCGCGAAACGCTTTTGAAAAATACCTGAGGGACAACCGGAATGAAGGGTTTAAAATCCTGGACGATATCGAGTTGTATCTTGATTTCACGAAGCAAACGAACCAAACGGAACAAGCGGTAAAATTCATCATCCCCTTCATCAGGACATATGAAAAGAAAATCAGCAAGAAAATGGTTAAAAACGATGCGCGGTTCATTGACTGGGACAAGAAACTCATGCTGAGGGCATATCAGAACGCAGGAGACGAAAAATCCGCAAAGAGAATCCAAAGGAGAATGAAGGACGGGGGCGATGGGGATTAGGGAGCATGGGACTGGGGCAGTGCTGGGACGTTGACTTTGGGTTTTATGGCTGATTCCAGCCTTTGTTGTTATTTAATTCAACTCGGTTGAAAAAAAGCGGGAAGGTTGGATTTTGATTTTTGCAAAAGTCGTCTAGTGTAGTATATTTTCGCATAGTGGTTTCAGGATTTGGCGATTGATTGGGGTCAATTCCAGTGGGTAGCAATTGGCATCAGGCGCGATAATGTTTTGCCTGGTTGTAAACGGAGCCCGTTCCGCTAGTCGGAATCGGGCTTTTTTTCTCACATAAGCATTAGTTATTTCGGGATAGACATGGGCATATTGAACATTGGGATCGTTGGTTTCGGGACAGTCGGGGCTGGTGTAGTCGAGGCTATTCAGAAGAATTCCGATTTGATATCGAAGCGTGTTGGCTTTACGCCTGTCGTGAAGCGCATTGCGGATTTGGACATTGTTACTGATCGCGGGGTCAAGGTTCCCTATGGGGTTTTGACGACTGATGCCTACGATGTGATACGGGATCCGGAGATCCAGGTCGTCGTTGAATTGATTGGGGGGACGACGTTTGCGAAGAAATTGATCTTGGATGCGTTGCGTGCGGGGAAACCCGTCGTGACTGCCAACAAGGCATTGCTTGCGACGTTTGGCGATGAGCTTTTCCGCGTTGCCAGCGAGAATAACGTCAACATTTGGTTTGAGGCGTCGGTTGGTGGCGGAATCCCGTGCTTGAAGGCGTTGCGCGAAGGATTGGTGGCAAACCAAATCCGCGAGATCCTCGGCATCCTCAACGGGACTTGCAACTACATCCTCACGAAAATGGAGCGTGAAAAGGCCGATTTCGAGGATGTCCTGGCGGCGGCGCAGGCGGCAGGATATGCGGAAGCCAATCCTGCCCTGGACGTGGACGGCTTCGATACGGCGCATAAAACAGCGATCCTGGCATCCCTGGCGTACGGAACCTGGTTCAATGCCGAGCAAGTCAAAACCTGGGGCATCAGAAATGTGACGCAAAGCGACATACAGTACGCGGCGGAATTGGGCTATCGAATCAAGCTGCTCGCCATCATCAAGCAAGTGAACGGGCATATCCAGCTGGGCGTCCATCCGGCGCTTGTGCCCGCATCGTCGCTTCTGGGCAATGTCAATGACGTGTTCAATGCCGTCTGGGTCAGGGGCGACGTCGTCGGCGATACGATGTATTACGGTCGCGGCGCCGGTCGCAGTGCGACTGCTTCCGCCGTGATTGCTGACATTGTGGATTGCGGGTTGAACTTGTCTCGTGGTTGCCTGCGTAGGTTTCCCGCCTTCACGAAGTATGAGGGATACGAAAAGGTTATGGATTCATCGGAAGTCATCACGCGATACTACGTTCGCCTGCAGATCAATGACAAGCCCGGCGTGCTGGCGAAGGTCTCCGGCATCCTTGCCAAGTACAATATCTCGATCGCTTCGGTGACGCAAAAGGAAAATTCTCCTCGGACCAGCGTTCCGATGGTTATTTTGACTCACAAGGCCCAGGATTCGGCGATGAGATCCGCCTTGCAGGAGATTGGCGAGCTGGATGATACTTGCGAGAAACCCGTTGTGTTTACCATTGAGGATTTGGCTTGATAGAAAGTTAGGAGTTGCGAATTGTGACGAGCAGCGGTGCGACATTTCGGAATGAAGACAGCCAGGGACAGCAATCTGGTTATGGCAGGCTGTTCGTGGTCTTGATCTGCGCAATGCTGGCGGTCTGCCTGTATTTTTTCAATCCCGACGACATCGACTACTTTTCGGGCGGGATTACGGGGACGATGTTTCCAATCAATGTTTTCGGGAAATTCGGCGCCTACGTCGCCTGGGCGTTGGTGTTGACCTTTGGGTTGGCGGCCTATGTGACGATTGGTCTTATTTTCATCTGCGCGATGCGTCGTCTGTTGTACAACAAGTACGTCAGTTCTGTCAGTTGGGACTATTTGGCGGCGCTGATCCTCTTCACCTTGTCTTTGTCTCTGTTGTTTGCGACTCATCCCGACTCGTTTTCGAATTGGACGAGCCGCTTGAATATCCGTACTTTGCCTGGCGGTGTCGTTGGACGCAAGGAGTTTTCCGCCTTGCAGGTGATCTTGAATTCCGCCGGGAGTGTCATCGTCGCTTCCTGCGGCGTGTTTGCTTCGTTGTTGTACTTGTGGTATTGCGATTGGGCTGGTTTGTTCAAGCGGATTTTTTCCCGAAGCGGATCGAAGGCGACTGAACCAACAGAAGTTGACGATGAGCCGATGCCGGAGGTTTCCCATGAGCGTATCAGCCCGCAAGTTGTCGAAGTTGCCCCGCCGTCTGTTGTGGAGTTGGAACCTGTGGTTCGCGAGGTTCCGAAGGCCGAAGCCGTCGTTGAGAAGAAGCAAAAGGTTGCAAATCCTTCGATGCCAGCTGCTCGCGTGAAGGCTGAGGCCTACAAGCTGCCCCACCTGGACTTGCTCAACAAGGTCGATACGGCGTCACAAACGGCGGCTTCAGCAAGCGAAATCGAACATAACCAGGAAGCTCTTCAGAAAATGCTCGATGCCTTCGGCGTGGAAGCGACGGTGGTGTCTTCTGTCGCAGGACCTCAAGTGACCTTGATCAAGATATCGATGGCACCTGGCGTGTTGGCGAACACGATTCAGAGATACGAGGCGAATATCATGATGGCGTTGCAGGCGACAAGCATCAGAATATTGACGCCGATTCCGGGGGAGAATTTCGTTGGCGTCGAAGTTCCGAACAAGGTGATGAAGCCTGTATCTGTCCGGTCGCTTTTGGAGGATCCCCTTTGGATCAAGTCCAAGTACCACATTCCGCTGATGTTGGGGAAGAACATCTCAGGGAAGACGATGATCATCGACCTGGCCAGTGCTCCGCACTTGCTGATTGCCGGTGCCACGGGTTCTGGCAAGTCCGTCTGCATGAACGTCCTCATTTTGTCCATGCTGTTCAAGTACGGTCCAGATGACCTGAAGCTGATTTTGATCGACCCTAAGATGGTTGAATTCGCCGCATACAAGAAGCTTCCGCATTTGCTGACGCCTGTGATTGTCGAGACGGACAAGGTGGCGGCGGCCCTGAAATGGGCGGTGAGGGAAATGGATCGCCGCTTGGCGCTCTTCGCGATAGCAGGAAAGCTTGATTTGAAATCCTTCAATACGCGATCGACTGAAGGCGAGGAACTGATGGACAGCGAAGGCGAACCCCTGCCAGAGAAGCTGCCTTATATCGTGGTGATCATCGACGAGTTGGCGGATATCATGTCAACCTCGAAGCAAGACGTGGAAACCGCATTGTCCCGATTGGCGGCAAAGGCACGAGCCGCAGGAATACATGTGATTATCGCGACGCAACGACCTGACGTCAAGGTGATTACAGGTACGATCAAGAGCAACTTCCCGAAGCGGATCGCTTTCCAGGTCGCAGGGCATGTCGATTCACAGACGATCCTTGACGGCAAGGGCGCGGAAGCGTTGCTGGGGAAAGGCGACATGCTCTACAAGACTGGACTCCAAATGGAGCGCATCCAAGGGGCGATGGCGCAAAATGAAGAACGGAACAAGGTTGTCGACTATATCGCCAGCCAAAGGCCTCAGGAATTCGAGGATATCTTCGTCACTGTTGAAGATCCGCTTTCAGAGGATGGTGGAATGGATCTTCCACTGGGCAATGGTTCCAAGGAAAGCGGTGAAGATCCATTGTATGACAAGGCGGTTCACATTGTGATTTCGGAGAAACGGACATCGGCAAGTTATCTCCAGCGTCGCCTGGGCATTGGCTTCAACAAGGCGGCGACCCTGATTGAAATGATGGAGAAGAATGGTATTGTAAGTGCACCCGATCCGTCAAACCGGAATGTCCGCGAATTGCTGGTAACCTCTGCACCCGATCAGGATGGGGGCGACGCCGATGACGATTTTGGTGACGATGATGACAAGTAAAGGCTCAGGCAAGACAAGCCGGGAGATCAGATAAGTATGCTCAAGCTCAGAAACAGGGCGGATGCCAAGACAACCCCCAAGTTGCCTCTCGTCTGGGACGACGAGGAGACGGAGGAGACTTTGTCGCCTTCTCCCAAAGCATCCAGCGAAGACAATCAAGCGGAAGACAAGGAAGCCGAACTTGATTCCCAAGTACAGCCTGAACTTCTCGATGATCTTACGGAAGAGGCGGAAGAACAAGAGCCGGCAACGGACGAGGAGGCTGACGAGGAAGTCGAGCAGGATAACGAGTCTGACGATCTGTCTCAAGCGGAGGATGAAGACGACGGCGATGAGGACGACAATGGGGACGACGAGCCCGTAATCCTTCATGTCCCCGATGACGAACCCTTGGGCAATGCCTTGATGCAACTAAGGGCAAAGGCGGGCGTCACAGTCAAGGATGTGGCTGAAAAGACCAAGATTCCGGCTCAGAAGATTCACGATTTGGAGCTTGGCAACTACGAGGATTTGCCCAAGTTGATTATCTGCAAGGCATACATCGAGCGTTTATGCAACGAGTACGATGTTGAGCAGGAGCCTTATTTGTCCAAGCTTGAGAGCGAATACTTTGAGGCTGTTGGAAGCGACCATGACAATCGTCCGCATCCCTTGTCTGAGGATTTAATCAAGCCCAAGTCCGTAGTATCCTTGCCGGGTTTATTGATTGCGGCGTTGCTTGGGGGGTTGTGTTTGTTTATCCTCGTCGGTTTGGCGAAGCTCTACTTCAAGAAGGAAATTGAGCGTGGCAAGGTTGATTTCATCCGTCTCATTCCTCAGACTCGCCAGCCGGTCGAAGTCCTTCCAATCCCGGGATCGAAGTAGCCTTTTATGAACGATGCCAAGGGGTCGTATCGACATCGGCCGGGCTAACCTGCCGCAGGGCGGCTTGTGCCGCTGCCAGGCCAGCTACATAGCCCAATTGCATCATCGTACGCGACAAACGGCAGCTGGAGGCGGCAATGCTGCTGAAGCCGGCAATGCGTCCGGCAACGAGCAGATTATCAATGCCAACAGGCAACAGGCAGCGATAAGGAATGCCGTATGGGCCAGGTGTGTTGCGGACAATACCTCCTCCATGGCTGTCCATCGTATGGTCCGCAGCAGCAATAGTGTCGGAGAACCAACGCTGCGCCAGAATATCATTTTCCGTCAGCATATACCGACAGAGCACCCGATGCGTCTCCCGTAAACCCAAGCCTGGAAAGAGCATTTTGAGGCGGTAGCGGCGGAATTCCGGCCATTGAGTCTGCAGGAAATGCCAGTATGCCAGCACCCTGCGCCGGCTTTCCATCAACGCCTCCGCTTCGTTCAGCCGGCATGCAGTTTCACCATCCATGGTCGGCAGCATGTTGCAATTCCTGTCTCCGTTGGGATATTCCGTGGCGACCATCAGCGGAAATTCCGGAGCCCACCAGCAGTCAGCCGGGATATCATCTGGCAATGGCTCGACGATGTCCTTGTCTTCGGGGCAAATTCGGAAGATTCGGCTTGCTCCGTTGCGTTTGCGGGTTGGCTTTTCCGGGGCATCCGGCTCCTGAAACTGCTCGCGCCCGTCTTGTCCAGTCAGCAAGGAGCAATCGGCCAGTGCCGCCAAAGCTCCGCTGGCATCGACAAAGATTCTGCCCTGGCAAGTTTCGCCGCTTTCCAGAGTCAGCTGCCTGATACAATGGTTTTCAACTTGGCAGGCGACGATCGAATTGCCACTGGCAATGCTACACTTTCCGGTGGCTTGCAGCAATCTTCGGGCAGTTTGATCCCAAGCGGATGCTTCAAAGATAATCCCATTCCAGCGTTCAGGTGGGGTACGGGCTTGGTAGTTCCAATTTGGCTTCAGGGTATCTTCATACCGCAAGTCCGCATCGATGCGCTGTTCGCAACCAGGGAAAGCAGCATCCGTACCAGTGCAAAAATAACGATGCCGGGTTATTTTGTAAATGCCGCAGGCGTTCGGAATCTGCTTCAGGTGCTGGTAGAATTCCTGCACGAAACCATCGGCGCCGAAGACCGGTTCCCAGCAGTTGACTCCGGCGTAAGTGGAAGTTCCCCCCAGGATTGCCTGTCGCTCGACCAACAGGGTACGGGCACCGCTTCTGCTTGCCGCCACGGCCGCAGCGGTGCCAGCGCTTCCTCCGCCTACCACAATCACGTCATAGTTCACGGTTGTGCCTTGATTAGAATGGGATGATTTCCTGAACTACAGGCTGCACCATGATTTCCGGGAAACAAAGATGATCCGGGCTTTCACAGATGCCGGCGACAATGTCGCCCATCTGCTCCCCGGTCATCACCTGTTTCAGGGTTTCCTGGTCAAAGTCAGGAAGATTCGCCGCCTTGCCAAAGTCGGTCGCCCCCCAGGACGGCGTCAGCACTGTGACCCGGACTTTATGAGGGCGCAGTTCCGTATAGAGCGCACGACTGAGTCGGTCGACGCCAGCCTTTGCAGCGGTATAGGTCGTATATCCCGGCCAACCATAGTGCGCACAGACACTGGAAACATTGATGATCAACCCAGACTCCTGGGCAATCATCACGCGGGCGGCGCGTTTGCAGCCGAGCAGCACACCAGTAAGGTTGATATTGACCGAACTGATGATTTCCTCATCACTGTTTTCCACCAGCGGCGCGATGCGAACCGCTGCCCCGGCATTGTTGATCAGCACATCCAGCCTCGGACCATTCGCTTCGAAAACTCGATCCCAGTCATCCGGGTTGCAGACATCCGCCTGGACATAGGCGACTCCAAGCTGTTTGGCAGCCTTTTCGAGAACCTGCAGACGGCGACCGGTTATCAACACATCTGCCCCGCACTGCTTCAAGACCTTCGCCATCCCATAGCCATACCCGCTTGATCCGCCGGTGATAATCACTTTCTTGTTACGACAATCCATCTAAAAACTCCTTGTTGGTTAAACTGAAAAAAGCTCAAAAACACTCTGTCTAAAGATAAATTGAATAAGATGTTTTGCAAATGGAAGTGACTTGATCCTAACCCAACTGCCCCTTGTTGCGGGATAAAACAAGTACGGGCGCCCGAGGTGCTCGTACTCAAACGGTGTCGCCGCTCAAGCGGCGAAACTGGGGCGTTCCCAGTCGGACGGGTCAGTCAAAATTGCCCTGCTGCTGAAGACGGCGGTTTTAGGTACGGGCACCCGGGGTGCTCGTACTTGAGAGAGGCGAAGAAATTTGACGAAGGTCATTGGCGGGAGGGCTGTGAGGGGAAGGGCTGTTTTTCTGAGGTTTTGGAGTGTGAGAGTTTAGGTACGGGCACCCGGGGTGCTCGTACTCAAACGGTGTCGCCGCTCAAGCGGCGAAACTGGGGCGTTCCCAGTTGGGACGGGCCGGACGGGGTCGGGAGGAATCTGGGGTGATGGGAGCACCTTGGGTGGTCTTGGGCACCGGGATGGTGTCGGGGCACCGGGATGGTGTCGGGGCACCCGGGGTGGTGTCGGGGCACCCGGGGTGGTGTCGGGGCACCCGGGGTGGTGTCGGGGCACCCGGGGTGGTGCTTGGGGCACCCGGGGTGGTGCTTGGGGCACCCGGGGTGGTCTTGGGCACCGGGGTGGTGCTTGAGGCACCCGGGGTGGTCTTGGTCACCTTGGGTGGTCTTGGTCACCTTGGGTGGTCTTGGGCACCTTGGGTGGTGTTTGGGCACCTTGGGTGGTCTTGGGCACCTTGGGTGGTGTTTGGGCACCCGGGGTGGTGCTTGGGGCACCTTGGGTGGTCTTGGGCACCCGGGGTGGTGTCGGGGCACCCGGGGTGGTGTCGGGGCACCCGGGGTGGTTGTCGGGGCACCCGGGGTGGTTGTCGGGGCACCCGGGGTGGTTGTCGGGGCACCCGGGGTGGTTGTCGGGGCACCCGGGGTGGTGTTTGGGCACCTTGGGTGGTCTTGGTCACCTTGGGTGGTGCTTGGGGCACCCGGGGTGGTCTTGGTCACCTTGGGTGGTCTTGGTCACCTTGGGTGGTCTTGGGCACCCGGGGTGGTGCTTGGGGCACCGGGGTGGTGCTTGGGGCACCCGGGGTGGTGTTTGGGCACCTTGGGTGGTCTGGGGGCACCTGGGTGGTCTTGGGCACCTTGGGTGGTCTTGGGCACCTTGGGTGGTCTTGGGCACGTTTTTTGGGGCAAACAAGAATTCCTCAAAAACCTATTCAGAGGGCATGTCACATGGTATTTGAGTACGAAAGTGTGAATTTTTCGGAGGAATTTTCTTGCGGAATTAACAGCCTTGGACTGGGACTGAGACCCATGGGACAAACGAGACAAATGGGACCTATGCGACTGGTGTCTGGGACCTGGGACGTTGCGCTGGGTTTTGTGGGGCTTGAGTTTCTGGGGCGTTCCCAGTCGGGACAGGTCGGACAGGTCGGACAGGTCGGGACAAATCATTCATCATTCATCATTCATCATTCATCATTCACTGGATATCTGCTGCCAGCAGCTCGATGATTTCCACGGTTGACAAAGCCCCTTGGAAAATTTTGCATTCATCGATCAGTCCCTGAAAGATGTTATTGGTATGAATATTGTATCCTCCGATTCTGAGGGGGATGCCTGGAGAGACATTTTCAAATTCAGCGTCTCCGGCAGAGGCGGGGAGTTTTTCTCCGTTCAGATGCATTGTCCAGCAGGTGCCGTCCCAGCTCAGGGCGACAAAATACCAGCTGTTCATCTGGATTGGGTTCAATGGCCGGTTGCCTGCAACGCAAACAGCAGGCTTTCCGGCTTCGGGAACCACAAGCAAGCGTAGTTGACTACCGTCCATGCGTAACATGAACCCAGGCTTGCTGAACCAGGAATTCTTATAATATAGCAGGCAAGTGCTGTACTGTGTCGCCAGCGACTTGAACCAAAGGACAATGGTGAAAGGAGATGTGCTTTGGAGCTGTTCAGTAGGCAATTCCAGAAAACGGCCGTATTGGTCGTTCCCACCAGCACGAAATGCCATTCCTTTCAGTCCAGTGGCAGTTGCCGGTTTGTCGGAAAGCTGATCCTGGCTTTTCAGGCTACAGAGAATCTCGGCACGGGTTCCGGTGATCGTATCCACAAAAAAGTGCTTTTGGTTTTCCTCCAGAATGGATTCGCAGGGCAGGTGGTTCAGCGGCTCGGCGGCTGAAAGCATTGTCGAAAAGCCCCAAAGAGTCAGGATGACGATGCTGCTCTGGAGTTTAAGGAAAACATTCAAGCGGTGGTAGCCTGGAATGGGGAAGGGGAGAAAACGTTTCTTTGTCATGCTTCTCCTTACAAGCTTATTGGAAGGCCTGAATTTCGGAAGGTTGCGGAAGAATAGGATGTTTCCCGGTGAAAACGATGCGGAATTTCTTCAGCTTTGTTGGCTTGAAAGTCAGCGTGCAGGTTAAGAAGCCATTGTCCCGCTGTTGGGATTTGCTGTCGATGATGATTGGCTGGAATGAACCATCTGTTCCGCTGCCATCCAGGCGGAACTGCAGTTCCTCATCTGGCGGCACGGCTCCATTAATGGAATCCCAGCTGATGCAGATCCGGCTGAGGTTTTCAGGATTCGGGAATTCAACGCCAAGATAAATTTCCCCTGCTGTATTTACTTCAGGCTTTCCATAGAGATATTTCGTGAGCATTCCATCGATCAGGCACTGCTGATGGGCAGGGACTCGCATGGCTTTTTTGTAGTGCTCGGAAAAAAGCAACTTGGTGCCGTGAGTGAAATAACAAAGGTTGCCGCTGCTTTCAAATTGCTTCTGCCGTTTATGGATATATGCGAGAATGGTTTCTGGAGCGACAAGGTTCGGTGCGGCCGGGTCACTGCTGAAAAGGCGTACCTGAAGGGGGTCAAAGTCAACAGATAGTTTGCCGCCATTTCTTTTAACAGCAGAGGCGGTACTGGCTAATTCCTGCAGTTTGACCGTTGCAAGATCGGCGGGCAAAGCAATTTCCACGGAAATTGTTCGGTCATGCGGATTGACTGCTGTGATGTAGATTTCCCCATGCAGCATCTTGGCGGACACATGCACCGAATCCGCATCTTTTCCGGATAGTTGCAATGCTACTTCTTCATTGCTCAGCCAGACCGCCTGAAGAACCCTGATTTCACGGGTGACCTCAGGTAGTCCGATAAAGTTTTCCAGGTCGCAGCGTAAATGATAAGAGGCATTCCAGATGATTCCCTGGGCACCGCAGACAAGCGAAAGAAAGACCAGGCAGCGTGATTCAAGGTACGTGGGATAGCGTGGTAGATATTTGCCTGTATGCGTGTAGGGAAACATGGGGATTGCCGACATGATTGGCTTGTTGGATCCCAATTCCTTCCTTGCGTCGTTCAGCATCAATGCTAAATTTTCCAGCGATTGTTCCCTGCCATTGACATGGTAGCCCGGGAAAAAATCAATGATGGCAATATCGCAGCAGCTGCCATACAGTTTTGCGGTATTGACGGAATTGAAGCACATGGTTGCCGGATGATAGGGATCGGCTTCCTGAATCAATCGGTAAATATCCCTCGTAAATTGCGGCGAAACTTTACTGGGGGCGGGTTCATCGGCCATATACCAGCCGAATAAGAAACCGGCATGCCGATATTGCTGCAGGCGCTCCTTGATCTTTGCCGCATTCTCCGGTGATACCGGGCGCATGGATATCGATTTGTTTGGACCGTCATAATGCGACCAAAGCTCATTGGGTTCGGGAAACCATAGATACTGGTGTCCTGCTTTTTCATCCTGTTCAAGTTTATGCCTGGTGCTGTCATTGACCAGGTCCGGAGCCGCACTGTAGCTAATGACAAAGTCCACCGGGTCGCTTTCAGAAACGTAGAGCCAGTAATTGCCATAGCTGCCAATCGGGAAAATTGGTTGGCCATTGCGAAGGATCCTGCCATGTTCATTGACCCAGGTTTCAAAGGGCGCAGGCGCATGAACGATCAATGCTGTCTCCGCGCTCGCAGTATGATTTTCACTGACTTGGGCAGTGATCCGGCAATGATATGTCCCAGGCGGCAAAGCCGGTATTGCAACCGTAAAGGGCTGTCGCATGAATTCATTGAAAGAAGCAGTCTTTTTTAGCAGGGGAGCTGGATTGCCATTGCCGAGAATGCAAAATTCCGCCTGGACGGAGTCCGCCACATCGGTCAGGACATCCGATTTCAAGGCGAAAATCAGCTCGGGGCATTTTTGGGTGGAATAAATGGCGGAGCGATAGCCGGGGTGGAGCAACTCGAGGCTCAGCTCTTCGTAGTGAACCAGCATCGGCATCTGGACAAGGCTGAGCAAGTTGTCCTGCGTATCCGTTATCCTAAGCAAACAGCGATACTCGCCAGCCACTGGAAGTCGGACGTAATGCTGAAAGTTGAAAACCTGTCCCCGGTCAATGAAAACAGTCTCCGAAGTGGTGGATGCTTCCAGGCTTTTTCCGCCCTGCATCGGAATGAGCGAACTGATGATTTTAATGATTTTACCCGCAGGGGTGCAGTTGTCGATGGCTCCTCGTATTTCAACTGGGTGGACATTGTCTTTCGGTTGCATGCTGATCAGCGAAAGGGCGCTGACTTCCCAGTGCATTTGATCATAGGAGGCGGCAACCTCCTGCAACGGCTGATAATTTCCCAGGTCGAGCCAATGATCGACTGCGGCATAGGACCAGGAATTGTGTTTGCCGGCGTAACGATTGCGCACCAGGTTGAAACTCCAGCTGTCAGCTGTGACGGTCTTCCTCAAAGGCAAGGTATCCAGCACTGAGAGCAAGGCGGCGATAGGCATCCTCATTTCAATAGTCCATGCGTGGTCGCCGATGCAGGTTTTCAGTTCCAGGCCGCTCAGGTCCCAAGTGGGTTCACGGGTTTGCCCAACAATCCTGGCATCATAGATGGTTCCCAGGCTGTTGACAACCAATTGCAGGTACTGTTCAGACCCCTTGGTCGGATTGAGGAATATTTCTACGGAATCATCACTGTAAACATTCAGGTCTCGTCCCGTGACTTTTGCCCGTAGATCTTTGATGGCGGGTTCATGACAGATAATCCCGAGATATAAATTATGCTCGTCATGCAGAAAACGGAATTCTGTCCGGATTTGATCCTGGTTTAGAAATTCAATGGCCTTGGCATGCTGCCAGGCTTTGTCCTCCAGAAGCCCGTCAATTCGAGGGCTGGAAGCGATTTTCCGGCAGGGCACTGCTGCGCCGACCGGTGGCAACAAGCAGCAAAACAACAAGAGAAGTGATGTCTTAACCATGGTCGATGTGCTCTAGTTTACAGGGTTGTTGTACAACATGAGTATAGGCATGCTCTGGTGACTTGAAGTGCGTCAGTCTTCCGTAAACTCCACAAAAACCGGCAGCAACGTCCCATGGTCCGACCTGTCCGACCTGTCCGACCCGTCCGACCTGGGTCAATAAACCAAGATTCCCCACTTGCCGAAATCTAGGATCTCGCCTGCCGTCATTTTTCGCCTGAATACGGACACGGTGTTGGCAAGGCCGCCCCAATAGGGATCGCCAAACAAGACGAACTCGGGTTGTGCGACTTTTACAAATCCGTTTTCCGCAAGCCAGACCAGCACATTGTCGCGATTGCGATGGGACAAGGGCGTCAGCACATAGGCATTTCCGTCCTGGCGACAGATTGCCTTCGTGCCATCGATGGAACTTAGGATGAAGTTGCGCCCTTCGAGCCATTTGGGGATTTCCCTCAGCTTGTATTGACGGTCGGTGAAGAGGAGTACGCCAGGCTTGAGGATGTCGGAACTTGTTCCTTCGAGTCCTTCCATTACTGCTCGTGGTTGGTCTGCTTTGATTGGTGCTCCATTTGCATTGGGACCCATTTTCCGTGCGGGGTGAATTCCCGTTGCATGGTTGACGACGAGTCTCAGCTTGCTGGTTGGCGTTACCAGTTTTCCTGCGAGCACATCGTCTTCGGTAATGATGGCGTTGTGAATGAACTTTTGCCCATGCCTGTCGAAGTCGTAGATGATGTGGATTGTTCCATCGGGAGCCTGGTCGCCGTCGGGATATGAAACCCCTGGTCGTTCGTCAAGCATCAGTCCGCCTTCCCAGGTTTTCCCTTCATCTTTTGAGATGAACGCCTTGAGCTTGGAGCGTCCGCAGTCTTCGAGGATGTCGCCGTGCTTGATGAAAAGGATGTTCCCCGAGGCGAGACGGCGCAGGAAAAACCTTGACGAGGTGTGCTTGAAGGGGGCGACTTGGAAATCGGTCCAGGTTTTGCCTTTATCCGATGAGAAGAATTGTCCGATGCCGGTTTTTGTTCTGTTGACCAGCCAGAGCCTTCCGTCTTTCAGTTCGACGATCGAATGTTCGTCAAACAAGGCGTGCTCCGGTGGCATGTAGGCACGGCCGAATTGGCGATAGGTTTTACCGGAGTCTTCCGAAACGACGCACCAGGCACCGGTAGGACCGGCAGGTGAACGGTCGTATTTGTTCCCGTGATCGACATTCCAGACGGAAGCGGGGATCAGCCACCTGCCTTGGGAATCCACGATCGGCTTGTTCATCACGACACCTGGGCAGACGTACTTGGGGGCGGACCACACGGGCGCATCGCCGGCGGGATCCGTGGCGGTCATGGTCCAGACTTGGTGGGATGCTGACCAGTACAGGTGGAGCTTGCCGTCCGGCGCCAGCCACATGCTGGGATCGAACATGCGGATGTCATTGGGCAATCCGATGCAGAACAACGGCTTCGTCCAAGTCAAGCCGCCATCGCGAGAACGGGCAAGGACGACGATGTTGTCCTTGTCCTCCGTGATGCCTCCGGTGTACCAGGTCGCCCAAATGTTCTTCGAATCCGCGACGGCAATCGATGGAATCCCCTGGAAGACGCGATTTTCGTCAGCGTGCTCTTCAGGCAAAGGGTCGTAGACAATCGGTATGTCACGTGCGGGATCTCCAGTCAAATTCTGTGCGCTCATGTCAAAGCCTCCAAGTAAAATTGCCAAGATTACAAGGGCGAGATAGTACTTCATTTTTCTGCAATTCCAGATTGTGGGCCTTACTTGAACGCCCTCTGCATGATGCCGATTGTCTCGTCACGGGAGAGCGTATGGCGATCGAGCTTGAAAAGACCGCCCATCGTCGCGTATGCGTTGTCAACAAGGGCAGGAAGCTCATCATAGGTGACGCCATAGTCCGAGAGCTTCAGGCCGTAAACGCCGCATTGCTTCTGGAGTTCAACGAGGGCATCGACGAATTCGAGAGCGGAGTTGCCTGGCTTTCCCATCGCCTTGGCAAGTTCCTTGATTCTATCAGGCACTTTTGCCGCGAAGAACTTGAAGTATTCTTCTGAGATCGCGATCAGTGCGGCACCATGTGGGATTTCCGGATGCAACGCGCCGGTTGCGTGCGCCAGCGAATGCTCCGAGGTGCAGCTGGACGTCGATTCGTTCATGCCTGAGAGGGTGTTGGCGAGAGCCACGTCTGTCCTTGCTTCCAGGTCTTTGCCGTTAGCAACGGCTTTTGCCAGGGATTTGGCGACCAGCTTGACTGCTTGCAGTGCGTAGCCGTCGCTGACTGGCGTTGCGATATTGGCGATGAATCCTTCGCAAGAGTGGAAGAGTGCGTCGAATCCTTGGTATGCTGTCAGGTGTGGCGGGACTGTTACCATCAGTTCTGGGTCAACGATTGACAGTGTAGGGTAGGTGAGGTCGTATCCGAAGCCGATCTTTTCCTGTCGGTCCTGGTGTGTGATGACGGTCCATGGGTCGGCTTCCGTTCCTGTTCCCGCCGTTGTGGTGATGGCAACGATAGGGAGCGGTCGGTTTGGGATTGGCATGGCTTTTCCTGTTCCCCCGGAGATGTAGTCCCAGTAGTCGCCGGGGTTGGTTGCCATGATGGCGATAGACTTGGCGGAGTCGATTGGGCTTCCACCGCCGAGTCCGAGGACGAAGTCGCACGCTTCTTTCTTTGCGAGTTGTGCGCCTTCCATCACGTGTGTAAGGATTGGATTGGGGAGGATTTTGTCATACACGACATTGTCGCAGCCATTTTTTGCCAGGAGGTCTTGTACTCGTTGGAGGTATCCGTATTTCCGGACTGATTTCCCGTTGGTGATGACGATCAGCGCCTTTTTCCCTGGGAGCTTGAGTGTCGCGAGCTGCTCGAGCGATCCGCAACCGAAAACGATGCGAGTAGGAATGTAGTAGTTGAATTTGATCATGGGTCATTCTCCTTTTTTTGATGGACGAAAGATTTTTCGCCCCTACTAGGTCGTTACTGGTATGTCATGCCCGAGATGGACGAGCTAAAAAAGATAGCCCGTCCACGATGGCATGTCAACCATTTGGGAGAAAAGCAAATTGATGATTGCCATTGTTCGGCAAGAGCGGGGAAGGGCAGGCGAGAAGTCAGAGCTTCAGCGACGGCAATTGCTTGACAATCGCCATCGTGTCCAGGCTGACCCGGATGATTTTCAGCAGCAGGTCGAAGATATACCTGGGTTCGGCACCGCCGAGCCACTGGTTCGGGTCGTTGACGATCCCGCTGTCCTTGTGCTGGGTGACCTGGTATCTCTCCATAATCCATTCGATGGCCGACTTGCCATTGACGACATAGTCGTAGGCCTCAGAGGGGATGCCGGCAATCTTGATATGATTGTTGAAGATAATGACGTCCTTTGCATCCTTGTCGGCAAAGCGCATCTTTTCCACCTTGAAATTGTTGTGTTCGAGGCCGGTGATGTTCAGTTTGTCATAGGGTTCGACGGATTCATAGTGCAGATGGAGTTCGGCCAGCTGGCGTCCGGCTTGGGAGAAGCCTTGGAAGTCGGCAACGGATTCCACCAAGGGAATACGTGGCAGGGCTTTCTTGAGGTCAGCCTCGAAGCGCTCCTTGTAGCGCGGGCTGTGCAGCAGGCCATAGACATAATAGAAAATGTCTTCCCGTGTGGTCTTGTGCCCGTATTTTTTGCGGCAGCGGTCGAAGATGAAGTCGGTAATCGCATCGTGTCGCGTGTACTCGCCTGTCGCCTGAGTTTCGAACAATTCCAGCTGGACCTGAGCAGTATTCTTCTCGTAATAATACAAGGGGAAGCATTGGCTGTCCCCGTTAAAATGCAAGTCGGGGATGGAATCGGCTATCAGTGCAGGCATGCCGCTGTTTGATTCGACACGAGTTACGCATATCACCAGGTTTTGGGTTTCCGGTGTGGGGAATAGCTTTGGTATCTGGTAGGGTCTTTGTACAATATCTTTGTCAAAATATAAAACATGTCTCGTAAAAGGACGGTACATCGATGGTACGATAAACTGAGAATCAAAAGTTAGCTGAGTGCCTCTCGAATACAATCCTTTCAAAGCATCGTTCCAGCTAATTTTAGTTCTATCATAGTTTAAATCGGCGTTGGTGCCTTCTCCTTTGCTCTGCTCTTTGTTTTTTACCTGAGTATTAAAGAACAGTATCATAGTTTGCATGTTTTCCCGAAGGCTTTCTTTGCAAAAATTATACAGCCAGCTGTCTGCAGCTGTTGCTACTCCAAGTGAATGCGTAATAAAGAAGCTTTTGCTGTTATTGTCAAATTTTTTCGAAGCTTCGATTGGTATCATCGTCTCAAACAGATCATCTCTTTGGTTCAGCCAGTCGTACCTATTATTGGGGGTGATTTCCTGCCATTCCATTTCTGCGGCACCAACGCTTCCCAGCTGGCTAATCTTGGCAAGCTTTTCTTCGCGGGTGAGGTAGTCCCCGATGTCACAATAGCGAATGATAGCCTTGTCAGCATGCTTCGGTTTCTTCACCAGGATGGTAATGGCAATTGGTGTTCGACTGCCCGAACCAAAGATTTTGCCACCTTCACGCCGAGATAGCTCCCCGCTGGTTCTTTGATTCCCCCTTAGGTCAAAAACATAGACTGCGGAGAATTCTTCTTCAAGTTTTTTTCGGAAGCCATCCATGCCGTTTCCGTCCAGCCATCCGGAGTTGGAGACAAAGGCGATGATGCCGCCATTTTCCGGATCAAGCCGATCCGATGCCCAGCGGAACGCCTTGATGTAGCTGTCATAGAGAGCCTTTACTGATGACGCTTTGCTCCACTTTGCGTAGGTGTCAGCGATTCTTTGTTCTAGTTTCGGATAGCTCATGTTTTGGGCGTTGTCATTGGCCGATCTTTGCCCGACTGAGTAGGGCGGGTTGCCGATGATGACGCGCAAAGGGGCTTGCTTCTGGACCATGACCCGTTCCGAGTTTTGGGGGAACATCTCCGAGAACAGGGCATTTGAATCGTCGTTCTCGCCCAGCTGGAAGGTGTCGGTCAGGCAGATGCCGTTGAATGGCACGTATTCGCCTTGCCCGTCATTGCGCAGATCATGGAAGGTATTTTCGATATTGATCGACGCGATGTAGTAGGCTAGCAGGACGATCTCATTGGCGTGGATTTCGCGGCTGTACTTGCGTTCAAGGGCTTCCGGGGTGATCAGGCCGCATTGCAGTAGCCTGGTGATGAACGTGCCGGTGCCGGTGAAAGGATCCAGGATATGGATGTTTTCGTCGGACAGCTTGCGACCAAACTCCTGCTTGAGGACATCGGCAACTGAACGGACGATGAAATCGACGACCTCGACAGGAGTGTAAACGATGCCCAGCTTCTCCACAGTCATCGGAAAAGCCGTCCGGAAAAACTTGTCATAGAGTTCGACGATTACCCTTTGGCGTCCTTCGGCATTGTCGATGCCCGAGGCTCGCTCCTTGACGGACACATAGAATTTCTCCAGCACCTCCTGGTCTTTCTCCATGTTCGTATCTTCCAGCAAGTCAAGCATGTTCTGCATGGCGATCGAGACAGGGTTGTTCTTGACAAAGGAGTAATTCTCAAACAGCGCCTCGAAGACCGGCTTGGTGATGATATGCTGGGAGAGCATTTCGATCGCCTCTTCCTTGGTGACGCTAGGATTGATATTCTTGCGCAATCCAGCCAGGAAGTCGGCAAAGGCCTTCCGATGCTCGTCCGATTGGGCTACTAGCTTGGTGATGCGCTCGATATGACGCTTGGCGATGTCAGCCACGTCACTGGCCCATTGCTCCCAATATCGGCGGCTGCCGACCTTTTCGACCATCCGAGCATAGATCGCATTCTGCAAGCCTTGGACGAATTGGAACTCCAGTTGCTGTCCAGATCCTGGCGGTGTGTCGCCATCTTCGCCTTCGCCCGGCGTTCCCGGAGGAGCGACAAGCACTTTTTCAGGGCTGGTTTTCTTGTTCAATTCGATCTTGTTGATCATCGCATTGAAGCGGTCGTCATGGGCGCGCAAGGCGTTGAGCACGGACCAGACGACCTTGAAGCGTTCATTGTCGTCGAGCGCCTCATCGGGCGACACATCAGAGGGGATGACCACTGGGATAATGATATAGCCGTACTTCTTGCCCGGGGCGCGTCGCATGACCCGCCCGACGGACTGCACCACATCAACCTGGGAATTGCGCGGCGAAAGGAACAGAACGGCATCTAGGGAGGGCACGTCAACGCCTTCTGACAAGCAGCGGACGTTGTGCAGGATGTGGCAATGGCTATGGTCCGGATCGGCGCTGGCCAGCCATTCCAGCTTGGCGCTGCGTTCCGTAGCCGCCATCGTGCCGTCAACATGATCCGTGCCAACTCGCACGACTTCCGTCCTGGTTTCTTCATCCAGGGCGTCGTAGTATCTTTGGTCGAATTCCTTGAAGAGGTTCGTGATTTTCTTTGAGTCCTTGATGTTCGAGCAGAAGGCCACGGCACTGCGCATGGGGTCGGGGTCTGGTCCTTTGAGCAGTTCCTCGTCAACCAGCATTCGTTTTGAGAGGGCGTTGATGCATCCGACCAGCTTGGCCGCATCGTCGGTGTTGATTTCCATCTCGCCATTGGCTATGGATTTTTGCAGGGAAATCGGGATATCTCGGTCGCTGACGGTCAGGACCAGCACCTTGTAGTCGGACAGCAGTTGTTTGGATACTGCCTCGCCAAAGCCCATGCGATAGACTTCTTCACCGTAAATGGCCGGGTCGTCCATCGAACAGAGAATCGCCTCGGTCTCCTTTGCCTTGCTTTTGCTCTCTTCGGTGTAAAGCCTGGGTGTGGCGGTCATGTACAGGCGTTTTTTGGCGGGCAGGAAGTTGTTGTCATGTACTTTGACGAATGCGGACTCGTCGGAGTCCTTCAGGGTTACGCCTGTGGTGCGATGGGCTTCATCGCAAACGATGAGGTCAAATATGCAGCTGCCTGGATTGCTCTTGTTCAAGATCGCCTGCGCCTTTGAAACCACGTCAATGGACTGGTAGGTCGCAAAAACCACTGTAAGTTCTCCGTGTGCGCTTGCTTGGTGCAGTTGCTGGACTACCGAGTTGACGTCGGTCGTCGCGGGGCGGGCCAGGTCAACCACCGCCATTTCGTCGGAATCCTCCTTCTGCTCGCGTTTTCGGCTAGCCTTTGCGTCCGAGCAGACACAGATTGGCTGGATGGTCATGGTTGTATCCGTCATCCATGCGATCAAGGCTTGGTTCAGCAGGGCGATTGAGGGAACCAGGAAGAGGACCAGGCCTTTCCCGTTCGTCTGTTGCTCCATGATTTTCAAGGCGGTGAAGGTCTTGCCGGTTCCGCACGCCATGATCAGGCGGCCACGGTCTTGGTTTTGGAAGTGCTCGTGGAAGCTCTTGATGGCTGCATGCTGGTGCTCGCGTACCGTTTTGGGTTGCTTCAGAGCCTTGTTGCCGCTTAGCCCTTCGTAGATTTTTCCCCAATCCACGCCGGAGTTTTCCAAGTCTTTCAGCAGGATGCGGGTCACTGGCGGCTGGGTGTCGTTGATGATCGTTTCGGCTTCCTTGTTCCAAAGGTTTGTCGTCGCGATCCACAGGCGATGGGCAAATCCAGTCTTTTCGGTTTCGCCGGGCATCGTGAACATCTTGCAGGAAGTCGCCAGGAAGGAATCGACTGCCGGCTTGGTCACTTGGGCATCAGCCTTATAGCATTTGCATTGAACCGCCCAGAACTTGCCATCGACTGTTTCGGCAACCAAGTCAATGCCGATGTCCTTGCCGCCAAAGTCCTGGCGTGCGGGGAAGTCCTCCCACATCCAAATCTGCTTGAAGAGGTTGCGGTAGATAGGCGAGGTGCGGAGAAATGCCTGCATCAGCCTTTCAAAACGCTTTCCCTTGTCGTGCTCTGAAAAAGACTCTTTGCGGTAAACTTCAAGAATTTCCTGGATTGTCATTGCTAGTTCTAATCATTGATGGAATTTTATTATGGGGGCATCAACTTGACGCGATCGTTCTCGGGGGAATCCAAAATGTAGGGGTGGAATGATTGAAACTGGTCAGTTTGTCTGTAGCGTCTTCGGCGCAAATTTCAATCTTCGCACTTTGCGTTTCCTTCACAATTCATCATTCATCATTCATCATTCATCATTCATCATTCATCATTCTGACTCTGCTTTTCCTCAAGATTTTTTTGCGTTCCGCAGTGGGAGCAGAATGGCAGCAAGGCGGCTCGGACCTTATGGCAGGCGGGGCATTCTTCATAGAGTGCCTGTCCGCAATGGGGGCACGTGTATATTTCCTCCTGCTGGTCGCCGGGATGGGTATGGACAATGCTTTTTGCGAGGGAACGGCGTGTCCAGTATAAAAAGCGCCGTGGACCGGTACGGATTGGATATTCGCAGATTGGACACAGGAATTTTTCGTAGGCGTCTCGATACTGCCGCAGAAGCGCCTGCATTTTCGGGAAGGCGACAAGGCGGATAAAATAGATCAGCAATTTGGTGACGACCAAGAGCAAGGCGCCGATGAGAATGTACTTGAAGTATCTCCCAGGAAAATACTCGTGCAGGACAAGTCCGACTTTCAGCAGGGTTGCGATTCCGAAGGCCAGGTAGATCGGGAAATAAAGTCCTTTCCGCTTGCGAAGGATGAAGAATGCTGCCACGGCCAGCAGTGGGAGCAGAATCGCTAGCTGCAGGAAAGCCAGTTTCAGGCGGTGATGTTTGTGGAGTGTTTCAAATTCTTTCCATGCGGTTTTGCGTTGCGCCTCGAGTTGGTCGGAGATCTTTTTTATCACCCGTTGCAGGTTTTGTTCCTGTTCGACCCTTTCCGCGATCGTCAGGCTGTACTCCTGGTATTTTTTCTGGTTTTCGAGGAAGACATTCAAGGAGTTGCTGAAGTCGGGGGCGTCAATTGCCTGTTGAGGCTGGTTTTTTTGGAGTTCGATGCGTTTGATTTCAAGGAGCTGGTTGATGGTCTGCTGAAGATTTTGTGAACTTTGCTGCACAATGCTCTGTTTTTCCTTCAGGTTTTTGATTTGCAGGCTGAGTTCTTCGGCTTCCTTCGTCAGTTGCTCATGGCTTTTCTTCAAGTCCGGATCCAAATGCTTTGTTTCGAGTTCCTCAAAATCCGGTCCCTTGATGGTTTCGATGTCCCTGACGAGGAATCCAAGTACCCAGAAAAAGAGGATTGTCAGGAGGAAGGTGAAAAAATGGATGGCGAAGCGATGCAGCCAAAGTCCTTTGTTTTGGGTCTTAGTTGTCATGTCAGTTCTCCAAAAGTGGAAAATAGGAGATTCAGATACACCTAAAAAAGCAGTTGATGCCTTATGATTGTAGTGCCTTTACAAGGCACGTTGCCCTTGAGTGGGTTCCTCACCCCCAGACTTGTATGTTGTGTTTTAGCCGAAGCGACGCTCCGCGAGAATGGGCAACCAGGCTCGTCGGAGCGGAAGCGGAGCTTCGGCGAATTTCTTTTTTCGCTTCCTTTTTT
>JAGVUR010000014.1 GCA_019136135.1 Verrucomicrobiota bacterium | reverse complement strand
ACCGGCCGGTGAGTGAGGCCTGAACCACTCGTTTATTCATGGTCAGAGGGGGAGATCTGAAACGTTTGTTGTGCCTTTTTAGCCTCAAAAGGGGGCCAAAGTGAGAAAGATGGGCTAGTTTTCCAGACAACGGATATTTTAAATATTCATTAAGTTGTGCTATCTTATAAGCTTGTTCGACAAGTTGCAGTACTTCCAGAGCGAAGCAATGACAAAATACGCCAGGACAATTCAGAACATCAAGAGCCACCCCCAACTCAACCCTAGCTGGCACCTGGGCAGGGGCTTGAAGGCTCGCTTGGCGGGAAACAATACTCTCCCGACAACCTTGGGGCTGCTGGGCAATTTCTGCAACAATCTCGAAAACAGGCGAAACTCGCCCAGCTCAACTAGAATACTGTTACCAATGCAGGAGGATTGCCATGAGGAAGCCTCCTAATCAAACCAGCAATATCCATGACAAAAATATCCAGGATGAAGCCTACTTGGAAAGGCTTTCAGACGAACAGCTGTCTAGCCGAATTCGGCAACTGGCTCCGAAGCTGATCGTCAACCTGACGTCTTCAGATGCCCTTTTGAAGGTCGGCATTTCTCGATATAACAAGTTGTCATCCTCGGCTCTATTTGCCTTGATTGATGTCTTGATGCTCCAAGGCCGATTCGAGCTGGCGGAACAACTTCTACCCAAGGGTCCCAAAGACGCCATCGACACACGGCGTGCCTGGATTATGTTCGTCCGGGGAGATACCGATGGGGCGCTGTACCTTTTCAATGAAACCCTGGAGGACATCAGACGAACGAACTACAATAGTGATTTCTACTACTCGAACATCACGGGAATCATCTTCATCCTGACACTTATCAAGAAAAACACGAGACGATCCCTGTCCAATGCCTTAAGTTACGCTAAACTTGGTCTCAAAAACCAAATTTGGAGCAACATCTATAATCAGCTGAAACCGTTCATCGAAGGGCTGTGCTACGGCGATGTGCCCAAGCCCCGATGCCCCTTGAACATGACTCCGCTTGATACCTTTTTCACACTCTTGATCGAATACTGGCAAAATCCATTTTCGTTCATGGCGACCAAGCGGGACATGCTCCAGTCCGTCAAGGATCAAGCACAGCTCGGCGGGTATGAGCTGATTGCGGCGGAGTGCGAGGAATTGTCCCAGCGCTTGAACAAGGAATGGATTCCTGGCAAGCCCACTGGAGTTTCGTTCTGGAAGGATGGCAGTTTAGTCAGCATCCTTGATTGTTTCCCCGTTCTTCCCACCTGGGCGATTGAACTCAAGCAACTGGGCAAGGCATTGAACCTTGAGGATGCCCCCAGGCAAGCCCGCCGCCTGGCATGGGTATTGGAAGTCATCGAGCCAAACGAAACCATAACAGTCAGGCTGGTTGAGCAGCAACTCACAAAAACCAAAAAGTGGTCAAAGGGGCGATGCATCAACTTTGAGAAGCTATTGCCGGAGGTCGAATCCACCCAATCGTGGCCTACTCACTACACCCCCTTGGACATCCAGGCGATCTCGCTGATGCGCGACTTGACTGTCTGGCAAAACGAAGGCGGCGACTCCCTGTATGCGCAGGCCTTTGACCTGTCCCTGCCCTTGCTGCTCCTGAAAAACCACCCTCGCTTGTTGTGGAATGACAAGGATGAGCTGATTCCGGCGAGCATCGTCGAGTCGACTCCATACGCCAAGTTCATCAAGATTGACCATCGCTTGCAGATTGAAGTTGTTCCTGAGAACAAGGAATTAAAGCGTATTGTCGCCACTCGCGAGCATGACAGCCAGCTGATCTTGCACGGTTTTTCGCAACGTGCGCTTGACATTGCGAAGATTGCCAACGATGGCTTGTCCCTTCCATCCGAAGCATCGCAAGAAATCCAGGACATCTGCCTGAAATTGGTCAATGAAATGCCAATTTTGTCCGACCAGGAGTTGGTCTTGGACGAACTGGAGACGATTTACGCAGTTCCGAAGCCTGTCGTCAAGCTCAGCAACGAGAGCAACCTGGAGATTGAGATCCTGGTCAAGCCCTACGAGCAACTTGACATCCTTGTGCCCATCGGGGAACCTGGATCGGTCAATCTGGTCGCAATGCAGGATCAGGTTCCCATCAAATTCGCGCGCGACCTGTCAAGCGAGCGAGCCTCGCTTGACAAACTCCTGGAATTCTGCCCGGAACTCAATGCCAGGACCAAAACCGGCACGACCAAATGGACGCTCGATGACCCAATACAAAAACTCGATTTCGTAGTCAGGCTCAAGGACTTGCAGGAGCAGGCAGTCATCTTCTGGAGATCAACGAAGAAAATGCGCGTGTCAAGACGGCTCGGAAGAACAGACCTGAACGTCGAAGCCATCAAGAAAAACGATTGGTTTTCGCTGGAAGGAAATCTGCAGGTTGACGAAGACCTCACCTTGGACTTCCAAAAGCTCCTGAAGCTGGCCTCCCAGCAAAAGGGGACTTACATCGAGCTTGATGACGGGCAGATCATCGCGATCACCAATGAATTCCGCCGTCAACTAGACGACATCAACTCGCTGGGAGAATTCCACGACGATTCATTCGAGTTGAATCCCTTTGCATTCCCAGCAGCCATGGCCTTGTTCGAGGCATCTCCCGACGCCTATGTCCTGGAGGATTCCTGGGTGAAGCACTCCCAACTCATTGACAAATCGATGAAATTGGTACCCAAGTTGCCTGGCGTGTTATCCCCTTCGATCAAGCTTCGGCAATATCAGCTTGAGGGTTACCAGTGGCTATGCCGCCTTGATTCCTGGGGCGCTGGCGCTTGTCTTGCCGACGATATGGGTTTGGGCAAGACAATTCAGGCCTTGGCATTCATTGCGTCCAGGTCTTCCGAGGGTCCCACATTGGTTGTCGCCCCGATGTCAGTCTGCAACAATTGGTTATCGGAGTGTTCCCAAGTAACTCCTCACTTGAACGTATTGGTTTTTGGGGCGGGGAATCGCGAGGAGATGCTATCGTCCTTGAAGCCCAACGATCTTTTGATTACGACATATGGTTTATTGCAAAGTGAAATCGATTCCTTCCAGAAAGTGCATTGGCGGGTTGCCGTATTGGACGAGGCCCAGCAGATCAAGAACTACCAAGCAAAGCGTTCCCAGGCGGCACTTAGCCTGAACGCCCAGTTCAAGTTGGTGACCACGGGCACGCCATTGGAGAACAACTTGTCCGAATTGTGGACAATTTTCGAGTTCATCGCTCCTGGGTTGTTGGGAAGCAGGTCGCATTTCCAGGACAAGTTTGCCTATCCTATCGAGAAGTTCAAGGATCAGGAAGCTGCCGAACGTCTCAATCAATTGATCAAGCCGTTTTTGCTTCGTCGCAAGAAGGAGCAAGTTTTGAAGGAATTGCCCCCGAAGACTGAAGTTACGATCATGTTGGAGCAATCGGATACCGAGCGTGCCTTCTACGAGGCGGTCAGGCGTCAACTGATCGAACAGTTCTCACCCCAGCTTCAGGCCGATCCCAAGCGCCTTGAACAGGAGCGCATCCGCATCCTGGCCGCGATCACCAAGCTGATGCAGGCCGCATGCAACCCAAAGCTCCTGGATCCAACAGTCGCAGTGCCCAGCGCAAAACTTGAAGCCTTCAAGCAAATTGTACAGGGACTCGTCTCGGAAGGCCACAAAACACTCGTCTTCTCGCAATTCGTCAAGCATCTTGACATCATCCGGTCTGCCCTCGACACAATGGGGATTACCTATCAATACCTCGATGGTTCAACGCCGCGACAGGAGCGCATTGACGCTATCGATGCATTCCAGGACGGGCAATCCGACCTATTCCTGATCAGCCTCAAGGCAGGTGGGCTGGGACTCAATCTCACCAGGGCGGATTTCGTCATCATCCTAGATTCCTGGTGGAATCCAGCGGTGGAAGACCAAGCCTCGGACAGGGCGCATAGAATCGGCCAGACCAAACCCGTCACCATCTACAGGCTGATTTCCCAAAGCACAATCGAAAGCAAAATCATCGCCTTGCACCAGGACAAACGAGATCTGGCGGAGCAAATCCTCGCCGGAGCGGATACGCCAACCACTATTTCCGCCGAAGAACTCTTGAAACTCATAACTGAAAACTAGGAGGACATCGATGAACTGGCCCGTGCTCAACACGTACACTCAAGACAGGCTTGCGAAAATTGCCCTCCCATTGGGAGGCATTGGCACCGGCACTATTTCTCTTGGCGGCAGGGGCGATTTTCGCGATTGCGAAATCATGAACACTCCAGCCAAACGCAATCGTGGTTGCGCCTTGTTCACCTGCGTCCAGGCACAGCCGGTCGATTCCCCCTCCTACACACGCCTTGCCGAAGGTCCACTGGAGTATTTCGAGTACGAAGGAGCCTATGGGAGCGGCGCCTTCAACCACGGGATGCCGCGCTTCCAATTCGCGGATTTCAAGGCCGCATATCCCTTTGGGCAAGTTAGCTTGAGCGATGGTCCGAACGCACCGCTTTCATTGAAAATCAAGGTCTTCAATCCCTTGGTTCCCACCGATGCCGATGCGTCGGGCTTCCCGGTCGCCATCATCAGATACGTGGCTAAGAACAGGACTTCCAAGCCATTGCCCGTATCGATTTGCGCAACACTCACAAACGTCACGGGACAGGACACCCCTTCGCAAATCTGGACAAACGAATTCAAAAAATCAACTTCCCTCGTTGGATTGGCACTGTCTTCAGCAGGCGACGACAACGAAGGAATCAACTCAGAAGGCGATCTGGCGCTGACGACTACGGATATCGACGCGGATATCACCTACCGAACCGCCTGGGCAAACCTCTCCTGGGGAGATTCGACCCTGGATTTCTGGGACGACTTCTCACAAGATGGACGCCTCGAGCAACGCACGAATCCCAACAAGTGGCCAAGAGCTTCACTCTGCATCCGGAAAACCCTCCAACCATACGAAGAAGAGACATTCACACTCATCCTGTCCTGGAGATTCCCAAACAGAAAATCCTGGACGCCGCCAAACAAGGAAAAGCCAAACGCACCAGAAAACATTGTCGGCAACTACTATGCGACATGCTTCGAATCGGCTTGGGACGCAGCGGAAAAACTAGTGGAACGACTCCCAGAACTGGAGGCGAAGACCATCGAGTTCGTTTCAGCCCTTGTCCAAACACCCTTGCCGACACCTGTGAAGGAAGCAGCGCTCAACAATATCTCAACCCTGCGCACACAGACCTCATTCCGCACGGAAGACGGACGATTCTTCGGCTGGGAGGGCTGCGGGGACGGGCATGGGTCATGCCATGGTTCATGTACGCACGTATGGAACTACGAACATACAACGGCATTCCTATTTGGAAAACTTGCGCAATCGATGAGAACGACAGAATTCCTGGAGGCAACTGACGACAAAGGATGCATGGCATTCCGAGTCAACCTCCCCCTCGAAAACGCAAAGGATTATGGTAAAGCCGCTGCGGATGGACAGTTCGGATGCATCATGAAAGCCTATCGTGAATGGAAGCTCTCCGGCGACAACCAATTCCTGGAAATCCTTTGGCCGAAGATCAAGCTTGCGGTCGAATTCTTCTGGTTGCCAGGCGGTTGGGATGGCGACCAGGACGGTGTCGTCGAAGGCTGCCAGCATAACACGATGGACGTGGAATACTACGGGCCAAATCCGCAAATGCAAGGCTGGTACCTAGGGGCATTGGCGGCGGCAGAACAAATGGCTATCCAGATGAACGAAGCCGAATTCGCCAAAAAATGCCGCGATTTCTTCCAGAAAGGTTCCGAATACATGGATAAAAAACTCTTCAACGGAGAGTACTACGAACATATCATCCAGCCGCCAACCAATCCCGAAGCGATCATCCCAGAACTCAGGCACTCCATGGGGGCACAGGACTTGAGCAAGCCTGACCTGCAGCTGGGTGCGGGATGCCTGGTCGACCAACTCGTCGGGCAAGCCTTTGCAAGGGTTGTTGGGTTGCCGACGCTTCACGATCCCGAACTGGTCAAGGCGACCCTGAAATCGATTCTCAAGTACAATCGTCGCTGTGGCGTTTTGGGTCATTTCAACCACTTGCGTTCCTTTGTTTGCGGTGACGAGACGGCCTTGCTGATGGCCTCCTACCCCCGTGGCAATCGTCCAACGCGTCCATTCCCGTACTTCAACGAAGTGATGACGGGATTCGAGTACACAGCAGCTTTGGGAATGATTGCCGAGGGCATGGAGGACGAAGGGATCCAGGTCATCAAGGACATCAGGGATCGCTACGATGGACGAAAGCGAAATCCATTCAACGAAGCCGAATGCGGAAATCACTACGCACGGGCAATGGCCGCCTGGGCAGCAATCCCGCTGCTTACGGGCTTCCAGTACGACGGCGTCGCAAAAACGATGACTTTCTCCAACCTCAAGCCAGGAAACTGGATATGGGCAAGCGGGCACGCCTACGGGATCATTGAAATCTCAGACCAGGCTCCCAAACTCAAGGTCCTGAATGGATCCGTTTCCGTCAACACGCTGATTGTCAACGGCAGCTCGTACAACAATCCACTTGACTAAATGTACACGCCAATACTCAAACAATTCTCGCAACCTGACGTGGTTCAGATTGACGATTGGCGGGGCGGCCTGCTGATTCGCTCCACCAATTGGCTGGGCGACGCCCTGATGACGTTGCCCGCCATCTACCAGCTTCGCCGAGTCCTCCCCGCCGGCATCCCATTCTCAATCCTGTGTCCCGCCAATCTAAAGCCAATGTGGGAAGCTTGTCCCTTTGTTGACAACGTCGTGTCGATGGCTCAAAAGCGGATAGTTGGCGACGAGGTCGCGACGGTTCGTCGACTTGACCCCGGCGTGACATTGGTTTTGCCGAATTCTTTTGGCTCCGCGCTTGATGCCTACAAGTTCAAGACCCCCTACAGGCTGGGCAGGCGTGGACGAATGCGGGCTTGGCTGTTGACTCATACGATCAAGGAGTGGCCCCGTGGCGAGAACATCGGGGTTTGCCATCAGCTTTCCTACTATTTGGAATTGGTTTCGATGCTTGGCGAAGTTGAATACAGCGCGTCTTGCGAGCCGATGACCGCCAATCCCGACTTGGCTGTCCAGCTTGGCATGGACGGTGATGCCCCTTGGCTTGCCCTAGCACCGGGAGCCGCCTACGGTCCCGCCAAGCAATGGTCGCCAAAATCCTTCCATCGAGTCGCGGAAGAGGCGATTCAGAAAGGCTGGCGGGTCGTGGTCGTCGGCGGACCAGGAGACAAAAATGCCGCCGAGGAGACCGCCAAAGACCTCAAGGGCGTGCTTAACATCGCTGGGAAAACGAATCTCGCGCAATTGATTTCCGTGCTTGCGAAATCAGATTTCGTGCTTTCCAACGATTCCGGCTCAATGCATTTGGCGGCTGCCTTGGGACGACCTGGCTTAGCCGTATTTGGTTCGACGGATCCCATCGCCACCGGTCCTGTTGGCGGAAGTTGGGATCTGGCGATTTCGGAGGAATCTTGTCGACCTTGTTTCAAGCGCACATGTCCTCGCGACGATGCTCCTTACGCCTGCTTGGAATCGATTACGCCCGAGCATGTGATTTCCCGTCTTCCCTTCGCAACTTCATAGCTTGGCAACGCCACCCCGCCCTTGCACTGGTTCGGGGTGGATACCTGCCATCGTCATTCTTTCAGTGCGAAAGCGCGGATCAACTTCCTCAAGTGCTCGACGCAAGCTGCGGTAGGTGCGTCCATAAACTTGTCAATCGGTATGAACTTGCCAGCCGCCGCTTCCAGATCAGCCTGAACTGCCTTCAGGAAGCAGTGTTGGAATTCCGTTGCGACATTGATCTTGGCAATGCCCAAGGGGATGACCTTTTGGACTTCTGAGATTGGCGTCCCGGTTCCGCCATGAAGTACCAAGGGCATATTCGGCAACGCCTGCCCGATTTCCCGGCAACGTCCAATATCCAGCTTGGGTTCCGCCTTGTAGTATCCGTGTACTGTCCCAATGGAAACCGCCAGGGCGTCAACCCCTGTCAGCTCCGCGAACTTGCGCGCTTCTTCAGGATCGGTCAACTCCGTCTCGTCAGCCATGGCAACGTGTCCGATTTCCCCTTCGCAAGTCGCCTTGGCCTGATGCGCCAACGTCGCAGCCTGTTTTGTCAGGGCGACATTTTCATCGAAGGGCAACCGCGAGCCATCCAGCATCACGGACGTATAGCCCCACTCCAGCGCATTCCGCACCTGCTCCAGATTTTCGCCATGATCAAGATGCAGCGCCACCTTTTGGGGGCATTTTTCCGCCAGGCGAATCAGCAATCCGCCCAACGCCTCCGCCTTCCCATTGCCGAACATCCTGGAGTACACCTGCAGGATCACAGGCGACTCCTCAAGTTCAGCTGCCTGAACAATTGCGCATGCCGTCTCGTAATTCGCCGCATTGAACGCACCCAATGCAATCCCACGCCTTCGAGCATCCTGCAAAATCTCTTTCATCGTCACAATTGCCATAACCGAAAACCTCCATCGATGGGACAGGAACATTCATTGCCGTTCATCGTTCACCATCATCGTACCCCCAATCACAAAACCGGGAATGAAAAACAACGAAATGAACGGCAATAGCAAAAGAATAAAACTTACCACGCCAAAACCATACAGCAAGCCGCGATGACCAGCAAAGTTAGCCTGCAAGCCACGTAGACTCCACCCTCGGTTGAAGCCGCTCTCGCCGCAATAGCTGACGGCATATCGATAACCTATGAAAAACGCCTGAAAAACAAGAGACAGAAACGGAAGGAAAAAACTGATCAGAAAAAAAGGAACGTACAGCAACAGCGTGCAACTCGAGTAGACAACGCTGTCAATGACATTCAATAATTCCCTGCGAAACCCCAAGCCGGGATTGCGCGCATGACCATATTGCCAATACTCGTAATATCGCACCATCCTCTCAAAAAACAACGATCCGACAACCTCGTACATGATTCCCAAAAATACATTGACGAAGAATATGTAGAAGATCAACGTGACCCACCATAGGCCAGTTCCTACATACTCACCCAATGTTTCCCAGCCACGACTCAGAAAGTAATCACGAAAAGCAGCCT
>JAGVUR010000139.1 GCA_019136135.1 Verrucomicrobiota bacterium | reverse complement strand
GCCTCTCGGCGACGCAGTTACGGTTCGGTACTAACTCTGAAAGGTTTTGTTAGGGAGAAACTTTCATCCTCCTATGTGTGTAGCCTCGTTGTCGCACTGGTTAAGCACCTACGGTGCAAAGCGTTATGAAGCCACGTCCGACCCCGTCCGACCCCGTCCCAGTCCCAAAACCTCCAATATCGAACCCGGGAGGCATGTCACATGGTTTTTGAGTACGAAATCGATGATTTTTTCGTGGATCAAGAGTTGGGTTTTAGGCGGGAAAAACTGCTTGACTATCCCAAAATTCCACCAATTCAAAATACAACTTTGAATTGGTGGAAAACTTATGGATATCAAACTAAATTTGCGACAGGTATTTTTGGAAGCCAATTGGTTTTTCGGAGCTACCAGTGACCAGTACAAGCCGCATAACAAACAAGGAGCGTTAACACCATGACTGCACCAAAATCCTTCTTTGAATTGACAAAATGGCTCTTTCCTGTTGTGGCAATTTCGTTGATGTTTTTGGCTTTGGCTGGTTGCAATTCACGCGAAGACGAGGTGCCTGCACAGTCGGCGGCTATGGCTGCAAATCCTTCGGAGGCGACAGAGAGCCAGCCTCCTTTAAGCAAAAAGGACGAGGCGCCTGCACAGTCGGCGGTTACGAGCGAAAAGCCTTTCGAGGTGACATACTGCCAGCTTCTTTTAAGCGAGGCGGAAGTCGTCGAGCAAGGGATTGATCGGCAACGCCGCATGTATCCGAGAGGCTCCAAACTGCGAATCTCGGCACAGGCTGTCGAGGAAGGCTTCAATGCCGCCACCCGAAAAGAGGCAATGGCGTGTTTCAACCAAGCGTGGCGATTCAATCCCGAGAATCCAATGGCTTATTGGGGAGCAGGCATAATAAGAGGCTTGGAGGCTAAGAAATTTAGTGAAAACAACATGATCGACTTCGCGAGGAAATGCTGGAATGACTGCTTAAAACTATTTGAAAGTGCGGAGAAGTTAATTGACAATGTCCCACAGGAGAAAGTCTTTTTCCAAATACATCTGGCCCAAACCTATACAAGTTATGCCATTGCCATGAAGGACGACCTGGACGACCAAGGCAAGGCCATGTTGGAAAAAGCAAAAGCTTTAGCCTTGCAATACTATGATTGCAAACTGTTCGAACCAGAGGCAAACAAGCAAGTTCAGATGCGGGCGGGTTGGCAACTATGGAGAATCTATACGGCACTCGGTAATAGCGCAGAAGCAGAAAAATATAAAAAAGATGCAGAGGAAATCGAGAAGGAACGCCGTCTTCCAGGAGACATAAAATGGGGAGAATGATTGCAAAGAAAGGCGAGAAGCAGGGGTTAGTCGGAAAGGAACAATTTGTATCTTTAATCTGCCATATGCGCACTTTTTGAAAACAATGGAGTATGGACGAGGCCATTTTCCCATAGATTCTTCGAATGCCCAGCAATGGCAGCGGAATACAGGGTGAATTGCCTAGAGGATTATATGCAAGGAGGCATAATGCCAAAGGATGAATTGACATTTTTAGATTTTGCTTACCAGGTGCTTTCTAAAACCAAAACAGCAATGACTCCCGATGAAATTTGGAAATCAGAACCTGGGAAAAAGTTGAAACCCATGCTCAAAAGCTGTGGCAAAACTCCATTGGCAACATTGGGAGCGAAGCTTTATGTCGATGTAAAGAATGAGAATTCTCGTTTTCAAGCCATCGGAAGCCGACCTGTACGTTTTGCCATTAAAGGCATGCATTTATCGGAAGTTCCGAGCAAGCCGACAAAAAGCCCAGCAGAAAACAAAAAGAAATCATTTTTGGAAAAAGATTTGCATCCCCTTTTGGTTTGGTTTGCCCGTCAGGAATTTTCAGCGTGGTGCAAAACCATACCTCATAGCAAATCCATCAAGCAAGGCGAAAAACAAAACCAGTGGTTGCACCCGGACATAGTCGGTTTTACTTTATTATCAGGCGATTGGCCTCGCCCTGTAGCCGAACTATTGCGAATGACTGGGGCATCGGCGGCAAAACTGTATTCATTTGAACTCAAGCGCTCAATTGACTTCGGAGTGCTTCGGGAATATTTTTTCCAGGCGGTATCTAACTCGTCATGGGCTAATGCAGGCTATCTTGTGGCAGTGGAGTTGACCGAAACACCGGAGTTCATGGAGGAACTTGGACGACTTTCCCAGAGTTTCGGAATTGGCGTCATAAAGCTTAACCTCGAAGATATTGAAGAATCCAAAATAGTTTTTCCTGCACGTGAGAAAACCGAGCTTGACTGGGAAACCATTAACCGTATCTCCAAGCTTAATCCTATTTTTAACGAGGTGCTAACTTTGGTCGGAGAATCAATCAGACTTAATAAAATCGTCAATGAGAACAAGTTTGATAAGGTTGAGGATACTGAAAAGCTAAAAGAACATTTTCTTGCTCTTGTTTCAAAAGAAAATGACGAATAATTCACTTTTGACCAGAGCAGTTTCCCACGATCCTGAAGATCCTTCACCAAATCGGCAGCGCATCCCGTTCCAAACTAATAGTATTTGTGAACGATTTCGATGACAGGCGCTTGTGCCATGTCAGCGGGGTTTGTTCCTGGCTCTCCATCGGGAACGGGTTTGCCCAATTTCTCGAAATGTTTTACCCAATAGCTGTCGATCTCGCCAGTTGCGGGGTCTTTGAAAGACATCGCCAAGGGTTCGAAAATCGGTTTTCCTAGCGAATCCAAAAATGCAAAGCGGACCAATTCGCTGCAATAAAACTCATCGTTTGTTTCGCTGTAGGCGTAATCGTATCCTTTTCCCAAATGCTTTTCAGCGTTCTTTATCGCATCTTCGATAGTATATTCAAATTCTTTTTTCACTCTTCCCACGGCGATTGCATGCCCATTGTTCAACGTCGCTGTTTTCTTGAAAAAATCTTCCAGCGGTATTTTTATCACGCCTTCGGGGTCTGTAGCTTCTATCACGTATTCCTTTCCATTTTCGATGCTGACAATGGCAACATGTGAAAAAGGAATTTCCTTGTCCTGCCCTGTTGTATTTTGAATGGCGCCAAGCAGTTCCGAGTTATCGTTTCCTACTGAAAACAGCAAATCGCCCGATTGAAGCTCGAACTGGTTTTTCATTTTTTTACAAGCTTGGGAAAATACAACAAGGATGATGCAAAATAGAAAACGAAACTTATGCATGGTTAAACCCTTATTTTATCTGCGTGGTTCGCCCGCAAAGGCTATGTTCTTGATTTAGGAGCCGTTCGAAAAAGATGTACTCTATCCTTCATCAAGCAATTATCAAGTTCATTCCGAGATAGTTTTTTCCAGCAATTTTACCATGAAGCAATAGCCCTAGGCCGTTCGGCGCTTTCCCGTGATTTCGCCTTTGATTGCTTGACAACTTCCCATAAGTAGCGAAATTAACCAGAAGAGACAGCGCAACAATCGCCAAAATCAGAGAACGACTGCCCGGAAATCGCTTGTCGCGCATGCATTGGAACGCGATTCAAGAAGCTATTGCTATTAAAACCGGCTTTTGCCCATTAACCATTTACAGGAGATCAATATGATATCGTATTACCCGAAGTATCCGACCCGCCCCGTAATCTCATTGGATGGCGCATGGCAGTTCAGCCTGTATGAAGGCAAGTTTCTTGAGGAAATCACACCTGATTTTCCAGCCGAGGATCGGATGTGCGTCCCTGGCGCATTTGATGCGACTCCGGCCTATTTTTGCAAGCGCGGCACTGCAGTCTATCGAAAGGAATTCAGCTTGGAGCAGTCTTCTCCTCGCTTGCTTGTCCGGATCGGTGGATTAGGTCTTCGGGCGCGTTTTTATCTTGATGGAGCACCTGTTTTCTACACAGCCTTACCCTATTCCGCTGAATCTTTTGAACTTACGGATGTCGGTGCTGGGAACCACACTCTTACCGTTTTGGTCGATAACATGTTCAGCCCGGAACATCAGAAGCTATTCCTTCCTGGATATGATTTCTTTGGTTTTGGTGGATTTTATCGAAGCATGGAACTGCGTCCCCTTCCACTTCGGAATGCCTTGGAACGTGCTCAAGTACGCACGCTGTGCCTGAAAACTGGAAAAGTATCTGTAACCCTGATTTTCCGTGGCGAAACGGATCAGGAAATCACATGCACTGCCAGCTTTGACAATCGACAGGAAACTACGGAGTACCGACTGAAGCCCGTCAACGGGCGGGCGACATTTGAAACAACGGTTTCCGACTTTAAGATTTGGTCCCCGCAGCAGCCCGCCTTGCATACCCTGACCGTCCAAACGGGCGAGGATTGCCTGGTCGAACGCTTCGGCATTCGTACCATCAAGGCCAAAAATCGCAAGTTGTATTTGAATGGCAAGGAGCTGTATCTCAAAGGAGTCAACCGACATGAAACCCATCCCGATACGGGCCCTGCAACATCGCTTATAACCCAAGTCAGCGATCTTCAGCTTCTGAAGAGCATCAATGTCAATTTTATCAGGGGCAGCCATTATTCCCAGGATCAGCGTTTCCTGGATCTTTGCGACGAACTCGGCTTTTTGGTCTGGGAAGAAAGCCTGGGCTGGGGAAATTCGCCTGAGGAATTAGCGGATCCGGTTTTCATGGATCTCCAGGAGCAACAGACAAGGCTGATGGTGCAAAACAGCATCAATCACCCAAGTGTCATTATTTGGGCCTTCCTTAACGAATTTGCCTCTGATTCCCAGGCGGGCTATCAAAGCTGCGAACGCCTGGTCAAAGCCATTCGGGAGGAAGATGATACCCGACTCGTCTCCTTTGCCTGCTGCAGACCGATGACAGATACCTGCTTGTCGCTTTGCGATGTCCTTTGCCTCAATACGTATCCAGGATGGATCGGCAACAATGACGACGACTTCCCCGAAAAAATTACAGAAGCGATTCCGAAGATACTGCAACGCTGGCGTGAATTCTATCCGGCCGACATGCCGATCATCGTCACGGAAATGGGATGTTGCGGCCTCTACGGGGAACGCGATCCGGCTGCCGCCCAATGGACAGAGCAATTCCAAGCTGAGTACTTCAGCAAAGTTATCGAGGTTATTTTTGGCACTGCGGATATTTGCGGGCTGACCCTATGGCAATTCTGCGATTCAAAATCCTACTATCGATTCGGCAAGAAGACCTCCATTCGCAGCAAGCCACTGGCATTCAACCTGGCTGGTATATACGATCGCTACAGGAGACCGAAGCTGGTTGCGCAATCCGTCGCCGAATGGTTTGCGAAAAAATAACGTTTGCATGAACGTGGGGCGAAAATCTTTCGCCCTACGTAAATTTCTTCCGGATATTGCGCAGAGCCGTCCTCCCGGAGTTGATTCCCACTGCAACGAAGATTGCGGGAATCACCATGCCTGCCCAAGCCCACCATGGGATCTTCCGGGATATCACCGCTTCTGAAGGCTTGTCTGGGTTCACCAAACATTCAATTTCACGACCCGGCGAATAAGATTCGAGGATTTTTTCCCTATTAGGCTCCCCAGGTCCCCTATGACGAAATCGAGACAAGTAAAAATCATAGCGATCGCCCTGAAACTTTTGGTCTTTCCAAACATAATCATATTCAACAATGATCCTTCGGCCGTCTCTTGATATGCCTGAAAATGTCACTACAGCCGAACAAGGAACCCAGGAGCTGCTTCGTATGACTTGATACAGAGGAATCAAGCCGAAAACCAGCCACAGAAAACCTCCAAAAATCGTGAAAAACACACAAAAGAAAAGCGGGGTCCCGATTGAATTCTTTCCCCAAGATGGCTGTTTTCCAGTATTTTCTGCCATGTGGTTCCTCATCTATTAGGAGTCGATCAAAAAAAAGGGTAAAGCCGATGATTGAAACCATCATTCCCTATGGTTATTACATCATTTGCACAAACCATGCAAAAGACTTGCCGTCCTGCTGCCCTCCGAAATACATATCCGTAGCAGGATGCCTTTGCGAGGCGATTATACCCGATACGGATAATATTCCATTGGTGTCATCACATTTCAACCCCGAAGCATTTGCGAAAAAGTGGAAGCTATCATTCGATGCCGCAAATGAACTTATGGAATTTAACCGAAAACACATTGACCAAATAAACTATGCTTTGCTAAATTACATGAGCTATGAAATCGCTCGAGAAGTAAAAAGCACCTTCTTTCAGGGACGGGATGAGATTGCCTTGATTGGACTTGGGGCACTGGATCCTGACCTTTTAGCAAATTCTGATATTCAACAGGTATCACCACTGCCGGAACATGGAAAGCTGTTGGGATATGATCTCTACGAAATCGGCAATTATGATTCCCAAGACAATGAAAGAAAAAAGCCGGATTATTCAAAAATCGACGTGATGGGTCTAGGTTGCACCATTTGTTGTTGTGATGCAAAGGGTGTAATTCCGGCAAGGCTGCGAACAACTCTCAACCGTTGGGGCTTATATCCCGATGCCGATGCCGCAATACGGGCGCAGGTCTTGATCAATCAAGAACAGCTCGGTGAACCTTGCTACTACATTCCGCTCGCATTGTTTCAATTTTAGGTACGACTCCGCTGGTAACCAATTTCACTACTCGCACGATGATTTCCTCACCGAACGAATGGTGATGCCCTAATCAAAGAACGGATGTCATCGCAATTACGATTCCGGTCATCAAGACCCTCATCGTCCTGTTGGTTTTGTCCTAGGCTCCATGCCTGGATTCCGGTCACATCGATTGTTGTTTTACGCACCTCGATGGCGTTATCGCCAATATAGTCGAGCGTGGAATTTTTCGGAAAGTCGTATTCCTTCTCTTTGTTGATGATTTTCAAGACAAATTCCGTCTGTTTGAACTTGCCTTTTCTGTATAGGAGTTCTTTGCCCGTATAAGGATCTTCTGGAATATCATCAAGCCTTTCAGGATATTGCCCCGTGGAACATCGGACGAGTTCTGCAGCGACGAGGCAACGGAAGCAGCGGCTCCTGGCCAAAAATTGCCGATGCCAAAAATGGATCCCGTAAAAATAATCGGATTGTAAAGTTACATAAAAAAGAAAGCCATGCTCCTCAGGCCAATTGCTAAAATCCTTGGTCTTGGCCGCGACTGCCGTCATGCGCTTGTCATTTGCCATCATCCACCAAGCCTGTGGAAACAGAAATCGACATGAACTCAATTTCAATGGTTTAGGCGTTTCAAAGCCATAGCCTTCATCCAAGTCCTTAAAATAATCCTTTAGGCCAACTGCAAAAAGATAGGCCTGTCCTGCCAATATCTGACGATATTCCTCTTCGCGACCATCCAGCTTTTGTGCGAGACCCTGCAACCAAGCCTCGTCACCCATACCCGAGGATATCAGGATTTCCAACATCTGGATGTAGTCGATTTCATAGTCGTGTGGCGTTCCGAAACGGCACGTTTTATTAATGGATGTGAAAAGCGATAACAATTTTTCAAGCATTTCACAACGAATCAGCGCTGATTCTATGTTTTTCTCTTCAATTGCCGCACGCAATTTCCAAAGCTCACAATAAAACAGATCATGGCATATTTCTTCTATTCTATATTGTCTTGAGTCTTCTAAGGTTGGCATCGGAATTTCCGAAGCGAACAATTTCTCCAGACCATTGATGACCGAATTTGATGCGAGTTCTCTATTGATCAACTCCATAATGTCCGGAGACATTTTTGCATGGCAATGGCGTTTGCAAAAATAGGGCAAATTGACTTGATATGCACCATTATTTGAATCTTCTTCCGATCGGTTTTTCCCAAGCTTTTGGTCTAATAATGGCATCCAGATATCATTTGCCTTATGCCAGAATTCCGAATTGGTGTTGTAGTTCTGGAGGATGCTTTCGCCAAGCGCATCAAAACTCAGTTCGCGTCCATGATAATGCTCCAATTCGACAAATGCCTTTCGGGCGGCATGGCTCATCGCAAATGCAAGCAACAAAGAAAGCAAATAGGTTATGGAAACCAGCCACCATTGGCAAGTTATTCCTTTTCCGCACATAGAACGGAATGGGATTTGCTCCAGCCTGGCCAGTAGTCTTCCAAAGGACAGGTAGAATACAAGTCCTGAAACCATGCCGATGAACGTGAAAATGCCCCATCGGTATCCATCCAAATGAAGCCAGTCGTGAATCACAGTCGCCAGGGGCGGCGCATCTATATTAACGTCGCCGTCCCAGGCAAAACGACTTGGAGCCAAATAATTCCAGACGACATAAAAAATGATGCTTCCAATGAGAAAAGATACGCTTGGAAGGACAATATCACGCAACTGGACCTGAGGCATTTCCGGAGAAACATGTCGAAGTTTGCGGTAGTTCCAAATAATCTTGGTCAAGGAAGCAATAACATAAACGAGCAATCCCGCTTCCAAAATGCCAATTGCCAAGTAGATAAGAGGCAGTATTTTTTTAGCCAACTTTGGAGAGGACAGAAATACAGGAAACATATAGCACAAGAGGGTGAACACGACCCAGGGAATCGTGAACATCAACGTCAGTGCAAGAAATCCATTGCGAGAAGATAATGTTGGCTTCGGAAATCGCATGGAGTGATGAATTATGAATTATGAATTATGAATGACAAATGCCCCTCCGCCTACCCCGCATTCAGCATTCAGCATTCAGCATTCCTAAGAAATGCGACTAGTTGAAGAGAATATCTGATAATTGCCGAAAATCAAATCAAAAAAATCATTAAATGTTCGAAAAAATCGATGAGCTTGTCGGCAGGAAAGCAGATCCAAGTAATCTCCACTCTCAAACACCAGATAGCAAGCTTAGAGTGTGCGGAGCATTTCGGCAATCCGCTAGCAAATGACTTGATGTGTATTGAACGCTCATGCTAGTGGCAATATAGTCCTCTGCCAGGCTTCAAAAAATCAAATCTGGATTCGTTGGCTGTAATCTCTTTTAATGAAGGGCGATAGTTGCAGGCATCATTGCATGCTACAGTCGTATCCAACGAAATTTTCCAGATCCATGAGTGTCACGCGTTTTTTTGGAACAGGACACTATGCATTTAAATAAAATTTCCGATTATTATTATCTTTGCATTTGACTTAACATGTTCGCATTGATATCTTTTGCATTATGCGACGATGTAAATATTTTGCGAAGGAACTACAGGTCAAACAACTGGAATTGCAAC
>JAGVUR010000201.1 GCA_019136135.1 Verrucomicrobiota bacterium | reverse complement strand
GGGACGCGTGTTCTTTGGCGTAGGGATGGATCATGTGTTCGAGCAACTTGGCCTGAAGCCTGATTTTACGGCGGTGAACAAGCTGGAGTCGAATTTCCGGATCCAGTACTTGCATCGTCGGACATCGGAGGCTGACATTTACTTTGTGAGCAACCAATTGGGGCGTGTCAGCGAGTTTGTTGCGACGTTCCGCGTGTCGGGTCGCGTTCCCGAACTTTGGAATGCCGAGACGGGTGAGCGTTATGATGCTCAATCGTATCGTTTTGTTGATGGGATGACTGAGGTTCCGCTTCGTCTTGATCAATCTGGTTCTGTGTTTGTCGTGTTCCGCCGTCCTGCTTCCGGCGACAAGGTTGTCGATGTCGCGTATGTCCGTGATCGTTCTGATGACGAGGTCAATCAGCTTGTGATTCGCAAGGCCGAGTACCGTGCTCTTGACAAGAACGGCGGGATGGATGTGACAGCGATGTTGAACGAGATGGTCAAGGGTGGCTCGCTGTATGTGATTGCATCGAATGCAACCTTCCGCCACGATCCGACTCCGATGAGGGTGAAGGAACTGTATGTTGAGTACACGTACAACGGAAAGGATGGCGTCCATACTGTCCGAGAAAATGGTTCTCTTGAGATTCCCGTTGGCGCAAGGTCGATTCCCACGTACGACTCTCGCCGTCTTGATGACGGGAGCTTGGAGATTGTCGTTTGGGGCAATGGTCGCTTGACGATTGACGGTTCTGGCCGCGACGTTCGTGTTCCGTCGAAGGTTGGCTTGAGTCGTGACTGGTTGGTATCGTTTCCCGCTGGTCGTGGTGCTCCGAGCGAGATCAAGTTAGGTGCATTGACATCCTTGACCGAGCATTCCGAACCCGGGGTGAAATATTTTTCCGGGACATCTCGATATGTGAAGGAGTTTGAATTGGGCAAGGATGACGTTGGCGGTCCTGTCTTGTTGGACTTGTGCAATGTTCAGGTGATGGCGCGGGTTTATGTGAATGGGCAGTATGCCGGTCTTTTGTGGAAGTCGCCGTATCGCATTCGCATTGAGCCATACCTGAAGGTTGGCAAGAACGTGCTTGAGGTTCGGGTAACCAACCGATGGGTCAATCGCCTGATCGGCGACGAGGAGTTGCCCGATGACGCCACATGGCGCAATCCCGGCTCAGGAGGTTCCCAGGCTTTGGCGGCTTGGCCGCAATGGTTCCTGGAGGGGAAGCCCAGCCCGACGGGGCGTGTGGCGTTCACTACTTACAAGCATTGGCACAAAGGCGATCAGCTTAAGCCTTCGGGCTTGATCGGGCCTGTCCAGCTAATCAGGGGGACGAAGATCCAGGTCAAACCATAACCGATTCAATTCATCGGAAATGTGATTGCAGTGAGAAAACATCGTATTTTTCTTACTGTACCCTTGTTTTTGCCCTTGTTTTTGTTATAATATGATTAAGTATGTCTTTTGTAATAAGTTAAGGATTAAGCAACAAGAATCGGAGTAGTTTGTAATGAAAAAAGCCTGTCGTTTTACGTTGATTGAGTTGTTGGTTGTGATTGCGATCATCGCGATTTTGGCAGCGATGCTGTTGCCTGCGTTGTCGAAGGCGCGTGCCAAGGCCCATGCAATCAGCTGCATTTCGAACATGAAGCAGATCAACCTGGCCATTTCGATGTATTCGGCGGACTACATGAGGTTCCCCCCTTCGTTCCAGGCGAATGCGCATAACAACAATGGAATCTGGTATCAGTTGGTCATTGGCTACGTGGGAGACAAGAAGGTCATGCTTTGCCCGACGGTTGACCCCGTGCAACGTCCCCAGTATATGGAACCCTCCTTGGAAACGGATTTCTGGGTCTGCTACGTGTCGAATGCCGGTGGTGGCATTGGTGGCTTGAACGATTCTGGCAAGGCTCCTATGGGACCTCGTAGCCAGTGCATGAATCCGACGAAGGTCAAGATTCCTTCGCAGTGCATCTTGTTTACTGAGAATGACGGCGAGTTCCGTAGGGATGCTTTCATCTGGGGAACAGATCCCGCAAACAATTCCAACTGGTTCTTTAATGGTCATAGCGGGATGACCCACTTTGCCTTCTGCGATGGCCATGTTGAGGCATTGAAGCCATTGAATACGCTCGGCAATCCCAACATGTGGGATCCCAATGGCGGTTCAGGTACTGGTTCGGGACAAGTTGTTGAAGGAATGCAAACGGCTCAAGCCAATGCGGCAAAATATTAATCGCCATAGTGCAAGCAAAGGGGGTTTACGATGAAAAAGGTTTGTGCATTTACGTTGATCGAGTTGCTGGTTGTGATTGCCATTATCGCAATTTTGGCTGCGATGTTGTTGCCCGCATTGGGAAAGGCGCGTGGGAAAGCCCATGCGATCAGCTGCATCTCAAACATGAAGCAGATCGATTTGGCGCTCAACATGTACGCATCGGATTACAAGAAACTGCCGCCGTCGCATTCCGCCGTCGATCCTGCCACCCTGTCAGGCGTCTGGCTCCAGTTGATCTATAATTACGTTGGCGACAAGAAAGTGATGCTTTGTCCGTTGGGCGATTTCGACCTGAAGGTCGCGAAACAGGCTGCGAGCTTAGAAACAGGCTTGCCGCGCAGTTACTGCGCCCATTCAGGCGCGGCTGGCGGCACATTCTTCAGCGCATCAGGAAAGCTTCCCTTGGGACCTGGTTCTGCATGCATGTCGATTGTCAAGATCAAGCAGCCGTCACAGTGCATCCTGTTTGGCGAAGTGGATCCTGAAAGGCGAGCCGACTGCTTCTATTGGGGCAATGACCCCGTCACGACCGGATGCTGGAATTTGACGAACCACGGCTCCATGGCACACTTTGCGTTTGCCGACGGGCATGTTGAGGCGATGAAGCCCTTGTCTACTCTTGGCACTCCCAATAAGTGGGATCCTACCGGTGGGTCGGATCAGGGCAATGGAATCTTGGATCGCATGCAATACGCGCAGTCCTTGCTCGGGCAATAAAGTGCCCTTGAACGGTTGAATAGCAACAGGCCGCCAATCGTGCTGACAGTGTATGATTGGCGGTCTTTTTGTGTAATGGCAGAAGGATTGGAGTGAAGATGGACGAGTCGGACGGGTTGGACGGGTCGTGGCTGTGGATTATTTTGCCTTTGCTACTGGGCGTTGGATTGGTGGAATCCAGCAGGAACCGCAGATGCATTGCTTGCGGCCGCAGGTGCCGTCGGCAGGAGGCGTGGGCGAACGGACAATTGAATTATCGACGAGTTTCTTGAAGTGGATCCAGTCGGGATCCTGTCGTCCCATGAACATTTGTCCTTGTGTTGTGACTTGTCCCCATCCTCCGCTTGGTATTGGGAGCGCGATGTTAAGGATTCTGCTTTTATCTGGTTCTGCTACATTGACGAGCGCCATGTACGGTTGCTGTGCGAGTTGGTCGCCGAAACGTTTTTTGATTGCATTGCGCAGGATTTTTTCGCCATTTGGATCGATTTTATCCAATTCTGGTCTTGACCATGCATAATCTCCGTAGCATTGTGCGTTAAGGTCAAGCCAAGTGATGATGAGTTCGAGTGCGTTTTTGTCGTCGATGATTGGTTTGCAATGCCCGTCGAGCAGGAATTTCGCGAGCTTTCCGGCGTGTGCGAAATAGTCTTTTGGCTTGCTTTGCTTTGTTTCCTCGTTTCGCTGTGCGATGACGACGAGTTTTTCGGGGTGTGTTACAAGGGCCTGGTATGACGTTGGAACCAGGGTTGACCTGGGGTATTCGGGATATCCGTCAATCGGTCTTTCGACGAGTGTTCCGAGGAGGTTGAGCTTTTGGGTTTGCTTTCCGAGTCCGTGGCATTGTATGCAGTATCTGTCTAGTACGGGTTGGACAGATCTCACGTAATTGAAGCCGCCCTGGTAGTCCTGATTTTTTAGGGGCGTTACTTTCTTTGGGATCATTGAGCTTGTTGCGGTTTGCCTGCCTGCGGTTTGGGTCCTGTTTTCGTGACATCCGATGCAGGCGACGATTTCTCCTGGCTGTGCGTAGATGAACGATCTCATGGACATGACGGCAAGCCCGTCGGCATCCAGCGCCTGGATTTGGATTGGGATGCCCGAAGGCATTTCGAAACAACTGGATCCATCGCGATTGATGGGGACGGTTCCGATGACTCGCTTGACGACTTCCTGCCTGACTGCGCCACGGTGGGGCACTGCGGGCGTCGGTTGCCCGATGATTTCATTGAGCCTGAGAGCAGAGAATTTCGTGTTTAAATCCTGTCGTGTGATATTTGCGTTCTGGATATAGACGAGTCCTGGCTTATCTGACTTGGCATCGGTTTCCGAGATGGTCGACATCAGCACTGGCGGTTTAGGTCTTGGCACAAGCGGTATTGGGCATACGGTCGAGGTTGTCGGGTCTCGATAGATTTCCTCTCGTCCTCCGAGGGAATCGATCAGGACGATTCCGTATGCGCTATGGTTTTTGTCATGGTTTTCCGGTCTTCCCGGGAGCGGGCTGTATGCTGCGAGGGTCAGGTCTTCGTTCAGTGGCCAAGGGGAGCAGTAGTTTGTCATTGCCCAGCCTTCCGTTTCCGGGAAGGGGACATCGGGCGTGAGCCTGGTCAGCGGTTCAAGTCCGTCTTCTCCGATCAGCGGGTCGATGTGTATGATCGACCCGTTTGTGTATGCGTGGTGTGCTGTAGCTGTTGCGATGACTTTTCTTGAATTTGGTATTGCCCTTGCTTCGGCTTGCATGCAAGGGTTGTTGGTATAGTTTCCGTAGAAGTGCGCTGTTCCTGAACCGTCTTGTCGAGTTGTCCAAAGGCTTTGGTAAACGGTATCGTGTCGATTGATATAGTCCCATCTTGTGTAGATGATTCTTCCGTCATGGAGCACGCTTGGATCCCATTCGTTCGCTTCTCCGAAGGAGAATTGTCGGATATTGTTTCCGTCCTTGTCCATCAAGTAGAGGAGGTATGAAGGCGTGTACCTCGTCCAATGGCATCTTCCGTAGATGGAGCATCTCGTCGATATGAAGACGATGTTTCCGTTGGGGAGGTAGCATGGGTCGTAGTCTTCGATGAGCACGGTTTGTCGTTTGCCCCAGGTTTCAAGTGGGTCGTCTTGGCGTCCTGTCAGCTGCCTGAGTCCTGTTCCGTCCACATTGATTTCCCATATAAAGAACCTGCGGTGGTTTTTTGTCTTGACGGTGTGGTCGCAGAACGAGAAGGCGATTTTCTTGGCGTCGAAATCGAGGTCTGGATGGAGCACGCTTCCCTGGGGGAGTTTGCCCTTGAGGAGTTCGATTTCCTGGGGCTTGTCGCTTTTCCAGTTTTTAAGTATGACGAGTCCAGGTCCTGGTCTGCTGAAGCGTCCCAGGTACTGGTCGCATTGGTGGTTGAAGGTCGTTGGCGGCTGTTTGTTGACGAGCAGGTCCTGGAAGTCGAGGGCAGGGTGTGCGAAGATGATTTGTCGTCTGAGCTTGGCGATTTTCTGGAGCAGCTTGTCCCAGTCTCCCTTTGGGTTGTCCGGCATTTCCTTGGCTTCTTGCTTGAGGGCTTCCAGTTGCTTTGCGAGTTCAGGCAGTGCTCGTTCTTTTTGCACGAGTTCCAGTGTTTTCCGAGCGAAGTCAAGCGCTTCGTCTGCCTTGTCGACAATTTGCGATGCGAATCTTGTTTTGTAGAAGAGCGCGAGGAGCTTTTGGAGGTTGGCTGGGTTATCGTCGATATCTTTAAGTTGATCGAGGTAGATTGTCTTCGCCTGTCCCAGTCGGTTGGCGTGTTTTGCGATAAGATTTCTGATGGTTGAGTTGATGTTGTCTTTTTTATTGAAGAGGATTTCGTGCGGTTTGTCCTGTGATTCCATGTCTTTTTTGAGCAGCTCGGCGATTTTAGGGAAATCCCTGTCGTTGCAATGTCCGAAGACGAAATCCATGGTTTTTTGCGGGATGTTCTTTTGGATCGTGAAGTCGATCCACCTGCTTCCATGGGGTCCCCAGTCGTTTCCGACTTTTGTCAGGAACTGGGTGTATTTGCCATCGAGTGGTACGTAGAGGTGCGAGACTGCGTGCGCCCACCATCCTTTTGTGAATGGCTGGTCTCCGATGATGAAGGACGGTGCCCTGTAGGTTTTGTTGACGAAGAGTCTTTGCCATTCGACATAGTGCCAAGGGATCGCGATCGTTGTTGCGTCGAGTTGTTTTCCGTTTGCGTCCACGAGAGTTGGTTCGATCCAGGCTCCGTGGTCGCCGCCGGTTCCATCACCTCCCGGTCCGACGGTCAGCCAGATTCCCTTTAGTCCTGTGACGTCCACCTTGAGGTCGATCGCCCGGTCTCCCTTTCGGAATTGTCCTGACTTTGCCATGGGTTCGGTTGGGAGATCCTTGAGATCGTTGGCAAGATGGATGGCGTTGGCGACGGAGTTGGCCCACGCCTGAGCCTCGTCAAGGTTGGTTTCTGCAAATGTCGTGCAAAGAAAAGCAGAGGAGACAATGATCGGGAGGATGATTTTACGCATGAGACCTCCAGTATGTGGCGCTCAGGGCGCCTTGGTTTCAGCAAGGATGAGTTCGATGATGTCGCCGCCGGAGATTTTCCGTGCGTCGGCTTCAAAAGACGGCACGATTCTGTGGGAGAGCACCAGGGGTGCCGACGTCCTGATGTCCTCGGTGATGACGAATGATCGTTGGTTCAGGAATGCATTGGCTTTTGCGGTTGCCTGAAGCGCTAGGCTGGCACGTGGCGAAGCTCCGACATCGACCAATTCGTTTTGGGAACGCGTTGCCGCGACGATGTCCACGATGTATTGCTTGAGCCTGTTGTCGATATGTGTGTCTGCGACCTGTTTTTTAAGTTGGATGATTTGGTCGCATTGGACGATTGTGTTCAATGTTGTTTCGTCCTGCGTTCCCGCCTTGTCTAGGATTTGGATTTCCTCTTCCATTGATGGATAGCCGATGTTTGCCTGGATCAGGAATCTGTCCTTTTGCGCTTCCGGCAGCGGAAATGTACCAGAGTGCTCAATGGGGTTTTGAGTTGCGACTACGAGGAAGGGACTGGGCAGCGGGTAGGCTTGTCCCGCGATGGTGACCTGTCGCTCCTGCATTGCTTCCAGGAGTGCGCTTTGGACTTTGGCCGGTGCTCGGTTGATTTCATCCGCGAGTACGAGATTTGCGTTGACCGGACCGATCTTCAGTTCATAGTCCTGCTTTTCAGGCCTGTAGATCAAGCAGCCCGTGACCTCCGATGGCAGGAGGTCCGGCGTGAATTGTATTCGTGAAAAGGAGCCTCCGACGACTTGCGCGAGCGACTTGACCGCCAAGGTCTTGCCTAGTCCCGGATTTCCTTCCAGGAGTATGTGCCCGCCCGTCAACAAGCCGCATAGCAAGGCGTGGACGAGATTGTCCTGCCCGACCAGGTTTTTAGCCAGTTCCGCCTTGATCTTGCTGATGGGTGAAGGATTGTCGTTCATTGCTCCGCTTCGCTGGTATTTTCCTTTTCCTGCTGGTTCTTCTTTGCTTCTTCTTCTTGCTTTTTGCGCTCTTCTTCCTGTTTCTTGCGTTCTTCTTCTTCCGCCTTGCTTTGTTCTCTCATGGTTCGGAGCCAGGTCGTCGCGGCGGTCCATCGTGTTTTGATTTGGATCCAAGTTGTTTTTGGTCCGCATATGGCGATATGCAAAAGCAGGAGCGTGACGAATATCAGTGCGACAGCTGCGCCATCGGCCCAGCGCTGGGTGACGATGGCCGAAAGCCGTTCCATTTCCTCTACGGCCGCATCGCCGGTCAGGGTTTCCTTGGCGGGCCTGAAGAGGCCGCCTGAAGGAGCGCCTTCATCCCCCATGAGCGAGAGATTCAAGCTGGCCAAAATGCCTTGCAGGTAGGCGATGGCAGGAAGCACTCGCCACCAGCAACCACCCTTGAGCCAATGCTCCGCCAAGTAGTACATCGGAACCGTGAACAGTAGCCCCCAAAGCATGAACGATGTCATCCCGATGCACGATATGCTGCTCAACGTCACGGTGATGGGAGCAAAAGGCTTCAATAACCTTGACCCATACCCCAAAAACGCAACGGCAGCGGCCGTGCCCGCGCAAACCGCCAACCAAATCCCTACATAACGCCAACCGCTGGGCGAAAAACTCTTGACCTGTTCCTGCTCTGACATCTGAACCTTTCTCGATGGTTATACAATTACATAAATACAAAAACAGTAATATAATGCCTTGGCAAGATTTGCGAGAAAAATTGAAGTTGGATAAAAATCAATTCTGCAAAAGAACGCCGCCGATTTCCAGGTGAAAATCGGCGGCGTTGTCATCAAAGGAGAATCAAGCAGGCAAAGTGACTTATTCGCCAGTCATTTTTTGCTCGGGGGTGGTCCATGCGCTTATGCCGAATGTCTTGGGGCTGTGGCGGATGCCCGGTGGATTCATTGATGCCACGTGTCCGTCCATGTATCCGATGTTGCACATCTTGTTGTGGGTGACGCGGATTCGGCCAAGCTGATTGCTCTGGATCCATTCGTAGGATGAGTCCAGGACCATTGCGTTGTCCGAAGGCGAATCAAGCCAATAGGAGAGGTTGACGATGCCGCTGCGGGCTTGCCCGTGGGTTGACGTTGGCATTGCGTAGTCGTATGCGAATTTTTCGCGAGGCGCTGTCCTGAGTGAAGAAGGGCACATTTGTGCTTTCTTGTCACCAATGTAGGGTGCGATGAAGGGCTGGTGGTTGCCCCAGACGTCATCGCCGTTTGAGTGGGCAAGTGTACCGTTGTCATAGTAGAGTTCCGCAATCCATCCCTGGCCCCCTCCGAGATTCGGGAATGTATCATCGTTGTCGGCGAGGTACATTTCGAAGGCGAGTGTGGATTGCTTGAGGTTTGAGACGCAGCTTATGGCTCGCGCCTTGTCCCGTGCCTTGGACAGTGCCGGCAGAAGCATCGCCGCCAAGATGGCGATAATCGCGATGACAACCAGCAACTCAATCAGGGTGAAATAAATCGTCTTCTTCATTGAACTCTTCCTTTTCCTTTTGGTTCTTGTTTTGGTGTAATACCAGGTGAAAATCCGTTAAAATCAATTAATATCACAGCCATCCCATAGGAAAGCAGCAGTTCTTTAGTTCCTGACACAAAAAAGCGAATCCATGCTATCTTATTATGTTAACCAAAAACAAAGGAGGCAGCATGAATCCGCTAA
>JAGVUR010000107.1 GCA_019136135.1 Verrucomicrobiota bacterium | reverse complement strand
TCGGCTACGGATACTACGAGACAAGAGCCAAGCTCTTCGGAGGAACCGGAGGCCTTCATTCATCCTTTTGGACAACAGGACTTGGTGGCGACGGAATTACCAGGCCCGTCATCGGCAGTTCATTTGAAATCGACATCTTCGAGTGCGACTCAAATGCCCCTCATTCCCTCCCGCCAAACTTCCACTATTGGCTGGGGAAGCACTTCGTCCCGCGAAAAACCGTCGTCGTCGATCCCAAAACCAGGATTCCTCTCTACAGGACGCTAGTCCAGGCTCATCAGGATTATTTCGTCGCCGGATGCGAGTATTTGCCCGACCGTTTAATCTGGTACTTGAACGGAACGAAGATCGCCGAGTACAAGAATCCTGCGATGACTGGTCGAACCCATGTCTTCCTTACGGCACTGGCTGGATACAAGCCGGCGGGAATCCCCAACCCGGCCAAGCTTCCCGGGGAATCAAGATGGGACTACTTCAGATTCTATACCATTAAGCTAAAAGGCGAAAACCTGCTCGTCAATCCGTCCTTTGACGACAACAATAGGAAAACCTACGACCCGGAGTTCAACACCAGACTCGACCACCCAGTCTCATGGCTCGAGCCAAAACAACAGGAAGCCGTCAATGTGGACGATAAAATCCTGAGAACCGGAACAGGCGCCCTAAGACTCGGAATGGACGGAAAATACGATACCGCCGCAGAACAGGCGCTGCGCTACATCCCAAATGGCACCTATAAACTACAGGCGTACATACGCAACCCTGAAAGCGTTAAAACGCAACTCTATGCGAACGATAAAATCCTAGATATCCCAAAGACGGACGATTTCACACTGTTCACCATTGACGGCATCATTATTGAAGATGGATTCGCGCGGTGCGGCATCAGGGCAATCGGTCAAGACAGTTTCGTCCACATCGACGACGTCTCCTTCGCATGCAATCAGGGGATCGAGGAATTCAACAGGAAAAAGCCACTCGATCCTTTCGAATACGACTGGAACTACCAGGACGACAATGTCGCACTGGAAGGAAAATGGCTCGGTTCAAGCCTCTGGGGATACAGAAATCACGCGCTGTACTCAAGCGACGAAAATGCTTCGATCACATGGAAGATGAAAGCGACCAAATCAGGTGTCGCAATCCCGAAAATCTTCCTCGTCACACATCACGAAAGCACTAAAAACGCGTTGGCAACACTCAGCGTCAACGATGAAATCGTACAGTCTGCAATCATCGACCTGACTCAAACATCAGAAGATACCGATGAACCATGGTTCGAATTCAAGCCGATTAAACTTGAGAAGAACGACAAGGTGCATGTCAAGATGCTAAGGCAAACAACCCCTGATGGCCCGGGGTTCCAATACCTCAGGGCGGAATGCGCCATCCTGGATTTCCAATAGACTCTTCATAAATATCAACTCAACAAAGGGAAAGAACAATGAAAAAACACAATTTGACTTTTCTATTACTGGCATCGCTATGCGTCTCCACATTCGCAGACTTCAATGTTGCCCTTGACTATTCAGGCTCTTTAGCGATCCATCTTGACGGCGCAAAAGTTGCAATGGTCACCCCTTCGTACTTCCTGCCTGGGTGGGCGTCCCGGGGCTACGCAGGCGACTTCAAGGATTACACCGGCGACGAACCAATTGAGATCATCGGCGGGCGAAATGATGACGAGCATCGCGTCAAGATGCACATGAGCTACAAGCTAGTTGGCTCCAACGCATTGACGCTGAACTATGTCTTCACCCCGTTGCAGGACATGAAGGCCCATTCGATCCACGCCTCGCTGTCTTTCCCATCTGCCCAAGTCGCGGGAAGACCGATTTATTCCGATGGCAAGCAGGTTGCAATCACCCCTGAAGTCCTGCAGGAAAAAATCCATGTGTTCGCCGGACCGACCAACCAGTTCGCTGTTGATTCGCAAGCCGGTAAAATCACCATTGATTTCCCGAAACAGCTTCCTGTGCTCTGGCAGGACAGCCGGAAGTGGAGCGATTCGATCGGCTTGAGAATCGGCGCCAACAGCGAGACCCCTGAATCTTGGGAAGGCGGTGTCCCATACGAGGTCAGTTTCACCATCACATTCCCGCAAAACATCGTCTTCGATCGTGAAAAGCCTATCTTCATCACGGCGGGCGACGAATGGATTCCGCTGAAATCACTCTTGGAAATCCAGCCGGGTTCGGCACTGGACTTCACGGACGTGGTTAAAATCCACGCGCCGGCAGGGAAATTCGGCTGGACCAAAGCCGTCGGGCAGAATTTCGAATTCGAGGGCATGCCGGGCGTTTCCCAACGGTTCTACGGGGTCAACTTCTGCTTCAGCGCCCATAACATCACTCCCGAACAATCTGAAATCCTCGCCGAAAGGCTTGCAAGGCTTGGATACAACGCAGTCAGGTACCACCACTATGAACGGAATATTTGCATCACGAACAAAATCGGGGACTCGACCCAGCTCAATCCCGAAAAAATGGTGATGTTCGACGCGATGTTCAACGCAATGAAAAAACGTGGGCTATACGCAACGACTGACCTTTATGTCTCAAGAGACGTCTATGCCACGGAAATCTGGCCTGACCAGCCCGACCCCAAAGAAAAAATTAAAGGGCAAAACTTCAAGAGGCTGTGCATGCTACTCCCATCAGCGATGGAAAACTGGAAGAAATTCTCCAGGAACTTCTTGACGCACCGCAACCCGCATACGGGATTGACCTACGCCGAAGATCCGTCGCTCAACTTGATCTCCTTGATCAACGAAGGTACGATCGACGTGTTCGGCAATCCAGCCTACAACGAGGATCCAAGATTCAGAAAGGCGTACTTCGACAAGCTCAACGCATGGCTCAAGACGCAATACAAGTCAACGGAAGAACGAAACAATGCCTGGGACACACCCGACCTCCCGGAAATCCTGGACAAGTTCCCGGAGAAGCCAGGACCGGAATGGAGCAGGGACCTTGCGAAATTCTACTATGACCTGGAAAGCGCGATGTTCCGCGAAATGAACGCATTCCTGAAGGACGAACTCAAGTGCAAGGCGCTGATCACGAACCTGAATTGCGGTGGCATTCGAGCCTGGTCGATGAAGGCACGAGCCGACCACGAATACCTGGACAACCACTTCTACGTCGACCATCCCTCCTTCATCAAGAACCCCTGGTCGTTGCCATCGAGATGCTCCAACGAATCCGTGGTCAAGCGCGGATTGCCAGGCGGCAACTCGCTGTCCTTCAGCCGCTACCTTGACAAGCCTTTTACAGTTACCGAATTCAACTATTCCGGTCCCGGGCGCTACCGCAGCGTCGGCGGAATCCTGACGGGATGCCTGGCGGCAATCCAGAACTGGAACGGCATGTGGCGTTTCGCCTATTCGCACGGCTCCCAGATGTTCTCGCATAGGGCAGCAACCTACTTCGACCTGGTTGGCGATCCCCTAAACCAAGCCGCCGAACGCGCCGTCATCTGCCTCTATCTCAGGGGCGACTTGCCTGAGGCCAAGCATTCCATCGCAGTCTCAATCCCCGAAAACCAACTGGAGGACAAACGTAACGAACCCAATCCCAGCGCCGTCCCCGGTTGGCAAAAGTGCTCGCTCCTTGCAAAAGTCGGAATCTATCATGGAAAGAGCGATTCCAAGGTTCCCGCCGACCTTTCAATTCCATTGGGATACGATGCGCCTAAGGCCAAAAACGCCATCCCATACGATGACAAGACGATGTCCGAGGAGCAGCTCCCGTTCCTTTTGGACTTCATGAAGAAAAACAACTGGATCGATCAGGACAACCAGACAACCGTCGAAAACGAAATCGTCCAGTCGGCAGATGGACGATTCACCATCAGGGCAAATGATGACATCATGATCCTCAACACGCCGAAAACAGCAGGGGCGTACGCCCCCAAGGACCAAACGGTCAAGACAGACGCCGTTACCGTCACGATGCTCGACACGGAAGCCACAGTCTGGGTCTCGTCGCTGACAGACCAACCGATCCCATCCTCGAAGCGACTCCTCGTCACACACCTGACGGACCTCAGGAACACAGGGGATAAATTTGCCGAAAAGGCAAGGAAAACGATCCTCCGTTGGGGCGGGGCACCGCATCTTGTACGATACGGAAGAGCTGTAGTCACCATCAAGCTCGACGATCCGCAAAAGGCGACCGTCTATGCGATCGACCTCTCAGGGAAGCGCTTGAATACAATCCCTGCAAAGGTGTCAAAAGACGGATTGGAAATCAATCTCGATGTGAAGGGAACCGACGGCGCACAAATGCTCTATGAAATCACAGTGGACTGATTCACCCATGAATACAGCAAAAAGCCTAGCCTGGAACCTGGGAATCATCACCGTAGCAACCATGATGATTTCGTCAATAGTTTACGCTAAAGAAGGAAAAACCATGAACGATTCAACTCGACAGCAGCCGTGCTTCGCCGTCGCCCAGCCGATTTGGGTTTCCGGCAAGCGCACCGAACTCAATAGCCTTTGCCTGTTTGGAACCAGCTTCAAGGGCGAAAACGCCGTGCTGACGATAGCCGCCAACAGCTTCTACCGGGTTTTCCTCAACGGGCAATTCATCGCCCACGGTCCCGCTCGAGGCGCCCATGGCTACTATCGGGTCGATACCATTCCCTTGCCCTCGAAAGCCGGCGACAATGCCCTGTTGCTCGAGGTCGCAGGCTACAATTGCCGCAGCTTCTATTCCCTTGAAACGCCTGCTTTCGTCCAAGCCGAAATCAGCGTCAACGGAACGGTCCTCAAGGCAACAGGAAGAAACCAGGACTTCAAGGCGGGAATCAATCCGACACGACTGCAAAAGGTCATCAGGTTCAGCTACCAAAGGGCATTCTCCGAAATCTATCGACTGGACAAGAACTTCCAGGAACTCTGCCAAAGCCTGGATTTCCCCGAATCCCCCTGGGAACGATGCCCCGAGGTCAACCTGCAACCGCGAAACGTCGGCTATCCGACCTACGGGGAAGTGCTGGCCAAGCCATTCGAAGTCGGTACTTTTGTTCTTGACGAAAATCGCAAGCCGTACCGGGATCGTCAAATGACAAACGACTTCCTCAAGATCTTCCCGATGGATCAACTTGAGGCAAATCCAAGCGACCTGGTCTCCAGGTTCGCATACGCAGTCAAGCCACAAGAGGAATTCAAGGACGGAAGGCTGGCGGAAGGCCAATATGCCGCATACGTGCTCGATTACGCATACACGGGATTCATCAAGTTCGAAGTGGAAGCGGAAACCGATTGTGTCCTGGATATTATTTTCGACGAGGTCGATCTCAGGAGCGAGAAAAAGCCCGGCGAACCCGCCAATATCGTCTATTGGCGGAACTCAACCGCCAACATCGTCGATTACACCCTGGCAAAAGGCGCCCATGCCCACCTTTCCTTCGAACCCTATACGGCGAAGTTCATCAAGGTCATCGCTCGAAAAGGCACCTTCAAGGTCAAAAAGCTCTCCCTGGTCAAATACGAAAACCCGGATGTGGCATTCAGCTTGACCTGCGAAGATAAACGATTCGAGGATATCGCCAAGGCGGCAATCAGGACCTTCAAGCACAACGCCGTTGATGTGCTCACCGATTGCCCGTCACGCGAAAGAGCAGGGTGGCTTTGCGACAGCTCCTTCACGGCGCAAACTGAAAAACTCCTGACGGGACTGAACAAGGTCGAAACAAATTTCCTTGAAAACTACGCCTACCATCCCAAGACACTGCCAAATCTCCCTGAAGGCATGATCGCCATGTGCTATCCGGCGGAAGTCGTCCTCGCCGGCGAATTCATCCCCAACTGGTCGCTCTGGTACCTGGTCGAGCTTTACCAGAACTTCATCAGGTCAAATGACCGCAAGCTTGCCGAAATCAGCAGGGAAAAGGTCGATGGTCTCCTGGCATTCTTCCGAAAGCTCGAGAATTCCGATGGCTTGCTGGAGAATTTGCCCGGTTGGATTTTCGTGGAATGGAGCAAGGCCAACGACCGCTCCTTCGTCACAGGCGTCAACTACCCCTCGAACATGCTCTATGCCCTGGCGCTGGAATCCATCGGCAAGCTCTATGGCGACCAGTCCCTCCAGGACAAGGCGAATGCGATCCGCGAAATGATTCGCAAGCAAAGCTTCAACGGTACCTTCTTCGAGGACAATCGGCTCCGGAAGGACGGAAAGCTTGAAGTGACCGGGCATACGACCGAAACATGCCAATACTACGCCTTCTTTACCAACACGGCAACGCCAGAGACATACCCCGAACTCTGGAAGACAATGCAGACCCAGTTCGGGCCAACGAGAAATCCACAGACTACGCACCCCAATGTCCACAAGTCAAACGCATTCATCGGCAACTACCTCAGATTGATCCTGCTGGCGCAAAACGGGCTGATGGAACAATTGGGCAACGAATGCATCGACTACTTCCATAAGATGGCAAAAACCACAGGCACGCTCTGGGAGCACGATGCCATTGGAGGAAGCCTGGATCATGGGTTCGCATCATTCTGCATCAACCTCCTGGTCGAATACCTGTCAGGATACCAGGGCGTCGATGAAGCCACCAAGACCATCCGATGCGCCCCATCAAAGTGCGCCTTGGATTGCACGATCACCATCCCGTTCGCAGAGGGTTCATTGACCTTCACCAGAAAAGACGGCAAGGTTACGATGGAAACCAAGGGCGGGTACAAAATCGCCGTGAAAAACTGACGGCTTTCGCCAGGCCATCATCGCCTGACGATATGGGCGTCTCCTGCATGGATAATGCTGATCGAACCTGATGCGTCCTCCAGCAGGAGGTGTCCCTTTGCGTCAATCCCTACGGCACGACCTTCCTGATGACGCCCATCCTGATCAATGGCAATCTGGCGTCCATACAGAAGGTCGGCATCACGCCATTCACTGGAAAACCGCTCCAAGCTCGGCGGATTCGACGCTTCCCACGCATCAAGTACCTTCTCGAAATGTCCAAGAAATTCAGCCAGTACCAACGAACGGGAAAAATCCGTCCCGGTTTCCATCTTCATCGACGTGGCATATGTACGGAGTTCTGCCGGAAAATCAGACTCTGTCGCGTTGACATTGATCCCAATCCCAGCGACTACGCCATGCTCGCCTTGATTAAAAAACACACCTTCGCAAAGAATCCCTGAAAGCTTCCTGCGAGTTTCCCGAGTCTGCAAATCGTTCGGCCACTTGATTCCCATTGGCATCTGCGGCGCAAGCTCGGCAAGCGTCCTGCGCAAAGCCAAGGCGCATAGCAACGGAATCTGGGGAAAGGACTCGCTGGACGCCTTTGGCTTCAATAAAATCGAAACATACAGGTTTTTCCCTGCGGGAGAACTCCATCGGTGATCGAGACGACCACGGCCCGCCGTCTGGGAATCGGCGACAATCGTCGTGCCATGAGGCCGGCCATCCGCCGCCAAAACCTTGGCAAGGCGATTCGTGGAATCGATGCAAGCTTCGAAAACCATGGTGCGACCCAATTCCCGGGTCTTTAGCAAACCTTGCACATTCGATACATTCGGCATGTCGTGTTCCATTGAGCGTTCCTTTATTTTATCTTCTGATTGGACAAACCTTGCAGGTATTACCCTAAAAAAAGCAGTTGAAATCGGATTTTGTTTCTAATTGCTTGATTATCAAAGGGTTGAGAAGTTTTTTCAATTCACCATGATGGTGAATTGAAAAAAGGTTTTCATGTCAAGACAAGCAACTTCATTTTGGGTTGCGAACATTAGCCCCAACGGGGCGTGACATACTTAGCCCAGGGTAAGCACGCTTCCAGCGTGCGCCCCCTGGGGTTCGAAGTCCCCCAACAGCCTCAAGCCCTGAAGGGGCGCGACATAGTTGCGTTCAATGCTGGATGTGCCTTTCATCATAGCCCGCACCAGTTTCCCAGTCCCATGGGGAACATTTGTCTCATAGGTCTCATTTGTCCCAGTCCCATGAATGCTGAATGCTGAGTCAGCTACCACCGGCAGAGCCGGTGGCTTGATATGCCCGCTCAAAGCGGTTGATGTGCAGTCACCTAAAGGTGACGCCGCCTAAAGGCGGCAACAGCAACCGCCCGATCGAACTGCAGATTCATTTGACCGTCTTCACGCCGGTCCTGCTCCTCCTGGTTTCTTATGTACTCACGAATCAGCTTCTCGTCACGCCCCACCGTGCTGACGTAATAACCTCTCGCCCAGAACGACTGACCGATGATATTCCAGGTTATCCGAACAGGCGACGGCGATGACATTTCGGTATGAACACCGCATGAAATTTGCATTCCCATTTTGCATATGTTAGATTTCCTTGCGGTGCAGGCATGGTTTGCCTCCTTGTGATTGGCTTTGAGCGGGCCGACCACAATATGGCGCCATACCTGCATTGTTCAACCTACCGTGCAATGCCCGCGCGGAACATTGGCGCAAAAGTCAAACTTCAGGAGTCCCCCAGCAGAGCTGGGGGTTTACCATTTTAAATTATGAAGTTGCGCCTTGAAAGTCTGACAGGGTCGGACGGGTCGGACGGGGTCGGACGCGTCGGATGGTCGGACGGGGTCGGACGGGGTCGGACGTCGTGGAACAATCGCGAATCGGCGCCTGCTTATGTCGCACCCTTGCAGGGTGCCAATCCTGATTTGCCTTTACCCCAGGGTGGCGCACGCCTCCGGCGTGCTTACCCTGGGCTTGTATATCACGCCCTTTCAGGGCTGAACCCAGTCCCATCACGAATAGGCATGTAACATGCATTTTGAGTACGAAACATATGATTTTTTTTGTGAATCAACCTAAAAAAAGCAGTTGAAGCTTGGCTTTGTTTATAACTGATTTATTATCAAATGGTTAAGAATCTCGTCCCGTTCGCCATGTTGGTGAAATGCATTGAAAAAAGGTTTTCACACTATCTTTCCCTGAAATTTTACCGACCAAAGTGAAAAGACAGGGGAGACAGCATGAAAACCAATATGCAAGATAATATCCCTGCGGAAATTTGCAAGCCAGCGCCTGATTCCGAACCGCTGTAGATCAACACCCCCGGCGACCACCTTCCAGTGCAGGTGGGATGAGACGAGATTGCGTGTTTCAATTCAGATGCTTTTGCCGTTCATTCCATTGTGTTGCAGAATACACAATAAGGTAGTGTCAAAATTCCATGAAAAAATGAAAGCCTGAGGCGACTCAGTGCATTGCTCTTTGAAAAACTGAAAAATATCACTCATTGTGATGCGCCCGGTTCTGCCCTGGCCG
>JAGVUR010000041.1 GCA_019136135.1 Verrucomicrobiota bacterium | reverse complement strand
GTTGGGTCTGCGAGTCTCATGATCCTGCAGTCCCTCATTCGGCTTTCGACTCTCGGGAGTTCTTCGATGAAATCCCAGTATATGAATGCGAAGGTAAGATCTTCTGGTTCGAGTCCGAAATCGAACAGGCTAGGCTTTGCTTCGTCTTTTGGGAAATCGAGCTTGATGCTTGTGTTTTTGCCTGAGGCATTAGCCTGTTCCAAGGCATAGACATTTTTGTCATTGAGTACGATTTGTGCGTGAAGCGACTGTTTGGCGAATGTGATTCTGACCCTGATTTCGCCTTTCAGGATATTGTCCCGTTTTTTTGCGGCATGTGTTATTCGTCCATTGATTTCGCCCCACGCATCTGTCCTGAGAGGTTCCCTGATTGCATTGAGGAATTCTTGCGGCGTAGCCTTGTCCAGGTCGATTTCAGGTGCCTGCAGTTGTGCAGGTTCTGCGATTAGTGTCGCGACAGCAAGGAATGCAACGCTGGCGATCATGATGGATTTTCGGATTTCTGTCATGGTTTTATTCTTCTTCGAATCCTGAAGGGACGGTATTCTTGTCGTTGGTAATGAAGACTTGAGAGAGTTTGATTCCGTCTTCGCGGTTCAGGACGTAGAGTATGTGTTTTCCTGCTCTCAGCCTGTAGGATTTAGGTGATTTCATCCAATGCCAGACGTTGTAAGTCCCGTCGTTTCCAACAGTTACTGATCTTTTTTCGTTATCGAGCTTGATGTCGATCGTATTTCCGCAAGAGCCATCCCATACGACATTGAGCCAGATTTCCGCATTGAAGTCTTCCGCTGTTTCAAATTCGAAGACTGCGCCCCCGTACTTCAGGTCTGGGTTCTTTCCTTCCGGCGGGACTCCTGTTCCGTCTTTGATCTCGAGAATGATGCCTTCGGGGACTTCGTCGTCCTTTTCTTTAGTCATCGGTGCGCTGACTTGCGTGGCCCTGGCGGCATTGAGCACCATGAACAATTCGTTGTCTGAGGGATTGAAGGGCTTGTCGTCGACTTCTTCAGGTTCGGCTTCTGTTATGGCGGCGACTTGTTCAGGATTGCAATCATCGGCGGTGCATCTTACTACCGCCTTCGTGGTGGGCGCCGGCACGTTGGCAAGAGGATCCGGGATGGCCGGGCGGGCGGCGACCAGCACGATCAAAGCACCAATCGGAATGGCGACCAAAATGATCTTCCAAAGGCTGAATTCGCGATAAGCATATTCGCCGTGGTAAGGCAGTTTCGATGACGCCAAGGCAAGGGCGACAAACCATCCAAGACCGCGGGTTAATGGATCGGAAATCAACATTCCCAAGGCGAAGACGGTCAGTGAAATCGCGGCGCCAGCGGCAAGATTTGATTCGCGGGAACGCTTGATGTTGGAGCCGATCGCGATGGCAAAGGCAAAGAGCATGAGCATTGTGGCTGGGAAGCCTACTGTGCCGGCAAGGATTCCCCAGCCGGACTGCGTATCGGTCTCAATGTCATTGACTCCGGGAGGTGAAGGCAGGTCAGGCTGATAGCATCGTCTGATGTTGGTCTGGTATTTGCCTGAGCCGACTCCATGCCAGGGGAGTTTTGCGCCCATCCTGAAAGCGGCAATGGCGTCGTAGTGGCAGGTTTTGAGTTCATGTGCCTCTTCGAAAGCCTCGTCTCGCGCGACTGGCTTGCTTTGGTTGAAGAGCACGGATGCATTGGCGACATAGTTTTCACCCTTAAGTGGTGAGATCGAGTTAAGGAAAGCCTGCCTTGGGGCATTGTCCGGAATGAAGCAGGTAATGAAGATAGCGAGTGCGGCTGCTGAGACGGTTGACAAAGCTGCCCTGGTGCTGACGACTGCCGTGGAGGCAATGAGGGCAACAATGGCGATGACCTTCATCATGCCGTTGGGAATGAAGAAGAAAATCGTCGCGAGACAGAGGAATGCGACGAAGCACTTGACACCGCAAATCACATCACATGAGCGCTTGCAATTGAACCATTGTGGAGCTGCCCAGGTGGCGGCGGCGGCCAGGAAGAAGCTGAATGCCATCTTGGAACGGAACAAGCCCGTCATCGCCTTGCCGAAACCCCAATGGAGCGCGTTGACATCCGCAGGAGCCAAGGTGAGCCAAAATCCCGAAGTGATGTACTGGACGATGGCGACCGCGAGATTGATCGCGATGGCGGTGGTAACCGCCGCAAGCGTGGTGCGTGGCATGTAGCGAGTCATGAAGGCGAACAGCACGACGCCGCCAAAAAGCTGTTCTGCCAATTGGGCGATCTCGATCGCACCGTCCAGGCCGGGACGCGAAAATACATTGGCCAGGGCAATGCCCAAAACCGCCAGGGGGACGGACATCGGCAGGCGGATTGTCGCTTTCGAAATAATCATGTAAATCGCGACGGCGATTGCCGCGGCCAGGAAGCCGATGTCCGCCAATCCAAGTATGCCGTTTGCCAGAGCCGGGAAATGGAGTGCGTTGGCAATCGACTCGGGTACTGGGAGCTTGATTTGTGTCGCCATTGTCAGCAATGCGACGAAACAAACTGTAGTTAGCCAGCATGGGAGCTTGGATTTTTCTTCGGTTTCAGGCAATTTCATGTTCGGATCAATTTCGCCTGGCTGTGGCTTGAGTGCAGCGAGGACGCTTTCTTCTGAAGAAATTGCCATTAGCTCTGCGTAGTCGCTGTTTGGACCGGCAGGCTTGGTTTCGCCCTTGTCCTGGCTTGGGATTGGTGGTTCGACCTTGATTTTGGGTTGTTTTTGTTCGGCTAGTTCGATAGGTGCCGTTTGGCTGACCTTTGTTTCGTTGTCTTTCTCTGACATGACTATTGACTCCTGATGTTGAAAACCATGGTTGGTTTTTTGGGTTTAATAACCGCTTGTAAAAAACGATTTGAACTGCACTAATATTTGAATTCAGGTAGGAATTGAGATAATCTTGTTGTATCCTGTAGTTTTTCCCTGGATGAGAACATGAAAAGCGTCGTTCGGGGTTGTTTTTTTCTTGATTGCGTACGATATTTGTATATTGTTTTCCGAGGAATAAAACAAGGTCCATGAACCCCAGGAGTCGAACCTATGATTGAGATCAGGCGTGGAAAACCGTGTGATTATCCTGTTTTGTTGGAGCAGTTGGTACAGAGTTTTCGTGAGCGGAATCCTTCCCATCAGCGTTTCGAGGTGATTTTTCCGGATGTTGTCAATCCCAGCGCCGAGGCGATGGAGCAGTGGCATCTTGCGTTTGTTGACGGCAAGCTTGCCGCTGGGGTCGAGTTGATTCCCCGCAACTTGAAGATGGGTGAAGCGGAGTTGTCATGCGGGGGGATCGGCAATGTCCATTGCTGGCAGCCCTACCGGGGGACCGGCTGCATGAGCGCATTGCTGAATCATGTGATTGACGACATGAACCAGAAAGGCTGGTCGTTGGGCTTGCTGGGCGGGAATCGCGCCAGATACGGGAACTTCGGTTGGGAATATGCCGGGGTGATGCGAATGATTAGCGTGACGGGGGATGCGGTCAGGTTCGAAGAGCAGGTCGAAGCGATTCATGCCAACGAATTGAGGGACTATCAGGGGAGCGACGAGGATGCGGCGAAGATGTGGGAGGTATTCAAGCAGAAGCCGACGGCGTCAGTGTACGATTCGGTTGAGGCATTCAAGGCGTCTCGTTCGCGCCCCGGCGCGGTGACCTACATCGATGAAACCGAGGACACGGGGTTTTCGTACATTTCAGTCAAGCCTGGCGAGATTGTTGACTATGCTGGAAGTTGCGCCGGCGTTGAGCGGATCTTGCGCTTCCTTCTCCGTTCATCGTCCTGGTCGGTGGCGTTGCCTCCTATGGCTTGTTCCAGTGAGACGGAACATATGTTCATGCATTATGCCGGTAGCTATAGTGTCAGCATTACGTCGATGGTTCGTGTTAATTCGATGTGTCGAGTATTGAACTCGTACATGCCGTACTTGCGCCGTCGCCTGGCGAATTGGACTGGCGAGCGGATCATCGAGTTGGATGATGGGGAGAAGGTATCTATTCTCAAGAAGGGCGAGAAGATTGTGATATCTGATACGTGCCGGGCATCGAACATACGACTGACGCGTCGCGAGGCCGCGCAATTGTTTTTCGGTCCGTTCATGCCTGATTTGGGTTGTCAGCAGGACGAAGATTTCTGGCGATTGGTTTTTCCGTTGCCGCTGTTTTGGGGTCGTTCCGACCGCGTATGATTCGTAAAGAGCTTGGAGGTTTCAGATGGACAAGAAATATCGTGTTGGTGTAGCGAGTTTGGTTCACGACCACATTTGGAGTTTGGCCCGTGTATTCAACGATCATCCTCGTTGCGAGCTGGTCGCCGTCGGCGAGCAGGTTGACGAATTGCGCGAGCGTTTTGTCAAGCAGTATCCCAATGCTGTTCCGTATTCGGATTGGGGCAAGATGTTTGAGGAATGCAAGATGGACATCGTGCTGGTCACCAGCGAAAATTCCAGGACTGCTGATATCGCCGAAGTTGCGGCGGCGCACGGTGTCAATATCCTGATTGAAAAGCCGATGTCGGCAACGCTTGAACAGGCAAACAGGATTATGGCGGCGGTGGAAAAGAATGGCGTTCAACTGATGGTGAACTGGGCAACCAACTGGGGAGCCAACTACCAGACGGCCTTGAGACTCCTGAAAGAAGGGGCGATCGGACAAGTCTATGACGTCAGAGTCCGAATGGCGCACCACGGCCCAAAGGAAATCGGTTGCGATCCCTACTTCTGGAAATGGCTCTATGACGAAAAGCTCAACGGCGCAGGCGCCTATATGGACTACTGCTGCTACGGAGCGGCGCTGATTCGCCTGATCCTCGGAATGCCAAAGGCAGTCATGGGCTGGAGGCAGAGGCTGGTCAAGGATTATCTGGAAACCGATGACAACGGGATGGTCATTGCTTTTTTCGACAATGCCGTCGCTAGAACCGAGGGAAGTTGGTGCGAAATCCCCGCCTATCACGATATGGTCGTGCTGGGATCAAAGGGAACGCTGATCACGAGCTCGGGCAAGCTGTTGATGTCCACGGAGCCGCGCAAGGCGCCTGCCGAGGTGGAACTTGACGAACGCAAGGAGTGGAACGTCAATGCGGCGGCGCATTTCGTGCATTGCCTCGATACGGGGACTGAGGCGACAGGGATGTGCAATCCCGTCATTTCCCGCGATGCCCAGGAAATCTTGGAAGCTGGCTTGATTTCTGATCGCGAGGGGCGACGTATCGCCTTGCCATTGGCTTAGTCGTTGATTTAGCATAAGGAGGTCATGGATGCGCATGTCCTTGCATTGTCGCGTCATGTCGATATTCGCGTTGACTGGCTTGGTTTCGTTAGGCGTTGTTCCTGAGGAATCCTTGAGCATGACGTCGGCAAATTGGGTCATGAAGCCTGGCACGAGCCTTGTGAAGGTTGACGGCGACATTGAAGCGATGCGCATCCAGCTCGACTGGTCAACATTGCAGCATAGGGGGCATTGGCTGGGCGACAGCTATGGCTCCGTGACCAAAAGGAATCTGCCAGCGTTGCCTGAGAATGCGACGTACACGCTTTCAGCGAAGTTGCGTGGAACAGGGTTGCTATGGTTGCACATCTGGTGCTATGACGGTACTGGGAAGTACGTTGGCGACATGGAGGGAGTCCGTCATTTGCGTGCTGCGGTAAGTGGGGAAAGCGAGTGGAAGCACGTTGAGGTTCGTGGGTTCAGCTTCCCGAAGGGAACGGTCACGTACAAGGTTGTGCTGGAACCGGGGCCTCCCGATCTTGTGGATTTAGATCTGCTGGTGAAGGATGTGGCGATTCGTGAAACCACTCCGGTACGGAAAGTCCAGTTTGGCGATGTGACGGTGACCGTCGTAAAGCCGATTATTGACTTCTGGATTACGCCCAGTTCGACCGAGTTGCCTGCGACCGGTGAAAGCGTGTTGCGTTTTCGTGGTTGCCGCGACGAGTACGAGCCAGGAAGTTTCGTGGTTGATCCGCAAGTTGATTTGGACGAGTTTCTGGTAAGCGCAGGCGATTTGTCACGTGTTGGTGGCGGCGGTGTGATTGGCTCGTCGTCGATCGACATTCGCATTGTCAAGTGCTGGTATACCGGGGGACGCCGTTCGACAGCGTATGTGTTTCCTGGATTGCGCGTGTTGACTCCGGATTTGTTGTTGAAGGACGACAGCGTCGTGAAGATCGATCCCGTCCGCAAGAGCAATTTCGTCAAGTTGCGTTTCCCGCACGGTGAGTTGTATACGTGCGTCAGCGAGGAGCTTGGTGACGGTATTGGTCGCAACATTGGGGAGAGTCGTTGCGTGACGAATGCGGAGTTTCCGATTTCCGACAGCAAGGAGCTTTGTCCGGTATCGTTGTTGCGTAGTGAGAAGCGTCAGTACTGGGTGACATTGAAGATTCCGTCGGATGCTGAACCAGGTCGATACGAAGGCGAGTTGACCTTGACTTCGAAGGGGGAGAAGGTCAATGCCGTTCCTGTATCCGTCGAGGTTTATCCCTTTGAGTTGTTGGAAAATCCATTGATTTCTTCGATTTACTACAAGGGTGCGCTGGGTGGTTCAGGGACGATTTGCGCTGGGAATTTCATGGAAAGCAAGAACGAAGTCCAGTATCGCGCGGAATTGGTGAACATGAAGGAACACGGGGTCAACCCGCCGATTTTTACGTTTTGGGGTTCGCCTAACTACGATTTCAAGGTGTTGGAGCGGACATTGGAGTTGCGTCGTGAAGTCGGCTTGGACAATACCCTCTTGTGGATTTGGGGAAGTGGTACGGGGAATGCGCAGAATGAGCAGGGGTTGTCCAACTTGAAGTCGCGCGTGACCAAAGTCCTGGAGGTTTGCCGTCGATTTGGCGCGAAGGACGTTCATTTTTACGGGATTGACGAAGCACGCGGCGAAGCATTGAAGAATCAGCGCAAAGCCTGGGAAGCCGTCCGCTCCGTTGGCGGCAAGGTGTACGTTGCAGGTTGGCACGAGAATCTAGAGCTGATGGGTGATATCCAGGATGTCCACGTACGTGCGCACAAAACCACCAGGGAGGACGCCGCTGCCTGGCACGCAAAAGGCAAGAAAATCCTCAGCTACGCAAATCCCCAGGGAGGCGCCGAAGTCCCGGAAACCTATCGGTGCAATTACGGAATCGGTTTGTGGCAGGCGGATTTCGATGGCGGAATGACCCATGCGTACCAGTGCGCCTACGGAAATATCTACAACGACTTCGATGCCACGTACCGAGATGAAGTGATGGCGTACCCCACCGTCGATGGCGTCATCGATACGATCGCATGGGAAGGATATCGCGAGGGATGCGATGACTTGAGGTATCTGGCGACACTACAAAATGCGATCGAAAAGGCAAAGGGGACACCAAGGCAGAACTTGGCAAAACAGGCTGCGGACTACTTGGACAAGCTGAAAGACCAAAAGCTGTATGGTCGAGCCGACCAGGTGCGCGAGGAGTTGGTCGATTGGATCCTGAAATTGACGCAATGAGCATGAGGGGCACGCCGAATCGATCCTGTTGTTGACACGATTCGGCGTGCTTGATCGCGTGGTTCAATTCAGGACAAGTTCCTTTGTTCGGCGCATGATTTCAGCGGCGTTTTCCAGCAGGAATGCGTTGTGGAGCATGGAATCGAAGATGATTTTCGGATCCATTGGGCGCTTTTGTGGAACCTTGACGAATCCGGCGCATTCGAAAATGAGTAGGACGTCGTTCCTGAGGTTGTTGATAGCTTCCATGACGGCTGCCCAGTCGATGCATCCCATGAATGGGTACCAGTGACATTCGTCAATGCCATCGTAATCGGAGATATGGAAGGTGTTGATCCTGTCTGCGAGCAGGTTGATCGCTTGCGGGAGTGTTTCGGGGCAGCCATTCAGGTGGTTGACGTCAAAGCAAACTCCGATTTCTTCCGGCAGTCCATCGATGATCTCCGCCATTTCTTCGGCAGTTCTTCCGAGACATGTTCTTGGTAGGATTTCGACATTGACGTGAGCCTTGAGTTTTCTCGCTGTCGGCACCAGTTCCGCGAGAGTTTTCTTGCAAGCCTTCATGTAGTCGTTTCTAAGTTCCGGCGGAGTAGGCTCAAGCGATCCGTGCAGTGTGAATTCCGGGCAATTCAAGGGCTTGCACGCTTCCATGAATTCGATGGTGTTCTTGACTGTTTCGGCGCGGGCGTTTTCGTCGGGATCCGCGAAGTACCATCCTCCGCCAAAGGGGATATGGATGGAGGCGACGATGACCTTGCCGTCTTCCTGCAGCTTGGCCAACGTATTGACTTTTTCCTCTATATTGGAGGCGTTCACGGCTGCCGAGCATGAAAATTCAATGCGTTTAATGGCGGCTTGCACGATGGCTTCCTGCCAAGCCGGCTCCATGACAGTGGAGTCTGAAAAAGAGATTGCGTAGCGATGCATGGGATTCCTTTGTTGTTGGATTGTGGTTGGCTGGTGAACTTATCGAAATACATGCCAAAGGAATGTATGGTTTGAAATGAGAATTGCCAATAATCGAGATGGAATGTATTTGCGTGTGTCCTGCAGAGAGCGAATTTCAGTTTTTCGACTTCGCTTGTGGGCATACTGGTTTTACTCGACAAACAACAATTTCTTCAGATCTGCTAGAAAAGGGTATGTCACATCACTTTTGAGTACGGAACTGGTGAAATTTGCCTTCTGTTTTGGGTGATTTCATGGAGTCCTGCAACATTCCCGCGCCTTCGTTCGTTCGTTCGTCATCCTAGTCCTAGCTCTCACGACAAAAAACATTTTCGCCAAATTTGGTAGAAAATGGCATGTCACATCGCTTTTGAGTACGGAACTGGTGAAAATTTACCTTCTGGTTTGGATGATTTCATGGAGTCCTACAAAATTCCATCGCATTTGTTCGCACCTCCTAGCCCATCACGACAAAAAACATTTTCGCCAAATTTGGTAGAAAAGGGTATGTCACATCGCTTTTGAGTACAGAACAGGGGAAAATTCGCCTTCAGTTTCGTACCAGTTTTTCAGCATTTTTTTCGACTTTCCAAGCCCTCAAAACTTTTCTCCACCCCCATGGACTTGCATTAATTGAATAAATTATATGAAAAAATAATAATAAATCATAGGAATTATCATGATTATCATATGATTTTCATACTGTAGAAAAAACAATAAAAATATTCTAAATATTTATGAAAAAGAATTTGCATCTCTAGAAATACGCTCTAAATTTATAGCATCATGTCACAGGGGCAGGGGGCTCCTGTACCGACTCGATTTTTCAACAGGCAGCAAGAGGAGAGAAATGAATCTACTGAACCGGAAAACCAACCGTTTCCACGATCCTAGGCAAGGGAACTACTTCGTCTTCGCCATGGAGCT
>JAGVUR010000031.1 GCA_019136135.1 Verrucomicrobiota bacterium | reverse complement strand
CCTTTACGTTGAACAAGGTCAAGAAGGACCCCCAGGTTGTTGTTGGCGGATACTATCCAGGGATGATGATTGCATGGCAATTCCACACGAATGCAGAGGGAAAGCTCTGTTTTACGTCCCGTTCGCCCGAAGGCATGTACTTGGCTGCAAACAGCTTGGCGCCGATTCCGCTGGGCGTGCCTTGCCAGGCGATAGGAATCCATGAACCTGACGGGACGTTGCGCTTTTGGGTAGAAGGGCAGCAGCCCGTCGTCATGCATCATCCGAAGGCGGCGTTCCTGGGACAGGCGAGGATGCTGACGATCGGCGGAAGCGACGGAACGACGTACCCGCTGGACGGAACCGTGCATGCGATGGAAGTGGGGCGTGGATACCCGCAGGGGGTTGAAGTACTGCCCACCGTGGAAGAGCTTTTCAATCAGGAGGTGGAACGATGAGGACATTGATGACAAGCCTGGCACTCGCCATCCTGGCAGGAGGCGTCGCATCCGGACAACAGCAAAAAGACTTGGAAATCCTGGCATTGGTCGATCACTATGACTTCTACAATGTCCGCGAACCCAAGGATCGGAGCAAGTTCATGTTTGATACGGAGACTGCGAAGGGCTGCGAGGACATCCTGAAGCATGTGCTGCTGACAGGGGCAACCTCGGTGCTCTGGCGTCCCTGTTCGGGTTCGGTGATGAGATATCATTCCGACGAGGAACGCTTCCCGCTGGTGGTGACGCCGACGGACAAGCGCCGTGTCCACCAGAACGAGAGCGCGGTGAACGGATTTATCTCGTACAATACAGCCAAGATCGACATCATCAGGGAAATGATGGCTTCGATAGCCGCGTCTGGTCGAGTGCCCGGTGTCCATTGGCCCTTCGAGGAGACCCACCACATGGGGTGGACATTTGGGGCATGGAATTTGGAGCATCCTGAATACTGGGGCGTTACCAAGACCGGTCAGGTATGGAGCGGACGCACAAGCCTTGCGTATCCTGCTGTTTCCGACCATAAGATGCGTATTTTGGAGGAGCTGCTTGAGCGTGGGGCGCGCCACATTTTCATCGACGTCTGGCGCAGCGGAGCTTGGAGCCCGAGGTTCGAGTATGTGAAGCCCGAACTTGAGCGTTGGAAGGCAAGATATGGCACCGAGCCGCCCTCGGATTCCCGTGATCCTGTATGGTGCAAGTTCGTGTCCGAGACTCAGCACGCTTGGTTCAAGCGGGTGAAAAAGCGCCTGGAAGCCGAGAAGATTCCCTTGACCTTGGGGGTGCAATTGGTTGGCGATCCTGACGATCCCCGTGATCAGACGTTGATTAGCCGAGGGATTGACTGGCGGGTTTTGGTTGACGAAGGCGTGCTGGATGGACTGGTGGTGATGGGCATCGCCTGGGATGCGAAGGATCCGTTCGGAAGCACGGAGAAAATCTACCGCGACATTGTCGCCCGTTGCAAGGGCAAATGCAAGGTCTATTTCCCGATCCAAGCCTACGATTTTACCAGGAAGAGCTTTCACAGCTATGCCAAGGCGACGGAACTCACCATAGCCGAGGTGACGGCGAAGCTGCTTGAACTGACCCGTGAATCGGGCGCGGATGGCGTCGTGCTGGAGGTCGTCGACTACAACAACTATCCCCGTGCGGTCAGGCGGGAGCTCAGGAAGGTGTCCCCGTACAAGTCAATCGAAGACTAGTTTGCGGTTACAATGGCATTTTTGTTCTCGAGAGAGCCATCATTTTGTTAAAGGAGCCAAGCAACGATGAATGAGCGAATTTTGTTTTCCGGGCATACGATGGGCGCGCCGGGTCGGGATATTTTTGAAGTGATCAAGCTGTTCAAGCAGATTGGCTATGATGGGATCGAAGTGAGGGTGGCTGCCGATGGGCAGATCGACAGCGAAAAGCTCAGCGATGATGAGGCCAGGAAGATTTTCACGGCTGCAAAGCAGGAATCAATGGCATTTTCCTGCCTTACCTCCTATTACCAAAACTTTGTTGCGGCTGGAGAGCGCGAAAAAGTCATAAAAAACCTGAAAAGGGTCATAGACATTGCAGCGATTCTGCAATGTCCGCTGGTACGTGTTTACGGTGGAGTCGAGCCATCCAGCCAGCCTGGGATTTGGTTCAACGATGTCTGGAGCCGTACGGTGAGCGGGATTCAGGAGACTGCGGAATATGCCGCCCGATATGGCGTGCGCATCTGCATTGAAACGCACATTGGGTCTTTGACCATGAGTGTGCGAGACACGGTTCGTCTGATTGAAGACGTCAACATGGCCAATGTCGGCATGTTGTTTGACTATGCCTGGGTTGAATTGGCCGGGGTTGAAGGCGGGGCTGAGGCCGTTCGCAAGGCTGGCCGGCACATTTTCCATGTCCACGTCAAAGACTGGGTTCTTGAGTCGCGCACCCCGTTGAAGAAGAAATCCTGCCTGATGGGGCAGGGAACCGTCCGCTGGGCAGAAGCTTTGGCGGAACTGAAACGAATCGGATATACCGGATATGTTTCCGATGAATATGAAAAATACTGGTATCCGGAAGACCTTCCCGAGCCGGAAGTCGGCATGAAACACAATTTGGAGTACGTGAAAAAGCATCTTCTTTGAAGGAGAGCAGGCAAATGAAACAATGCCGAAGGATTGCGTTTTTCGGTACAGCCAGCCTTCTTCTGGCGACGGCTTGTTGCCTTGCGCGTCCCGATGATTTGCCCCAGGCGAAAGGCAAGGAACCGGCTGTGCTGGTGCTGGTTGGGGGACGTCCCTGGGTAGGAAATGGTTTTGTTTCGATGCTTTCGCAAAGCGGCTGCGCTGTGACCGGGCTGAATTCCGTGTGGCTCGATGGACTGGGAGGAGCGTCCATCAAAAATTTTCTGACAGACCTGGAAGAGCCGACGCCCAAGGACGGGATCACCCCTGCCTTCGCTGACTTGTCCCGCTATAAGCTGGTCGTCATAACCGGCATGCCTCAGCAAAAGCTGGAATTGCTCTATACGGCGGAACGCATTGCGGCTCTTCGGCGGTATGTTGAGGCAGGCGGAAGTCTCCTGCTGGGCAACAACACCCCACGATCACTTGCAGAGTTGCTGCCCGTAGTACCGGGGGAATTCCAAAATGACCACCGGGAATGCAAGGCAATACGCCCGGCCAGTGGCTTTTTTTCCATCCTGCCGGCGGAATGGAGGCTCCCTTCCCGATATCGGACCTTGCAATTGCTTCCTGAAGCGCGGGTATTGGCGCCAATTTTGGGAGAAGGCGACACGGAGAAGGGGTTTTTGCTTGTAGAGAAACCCATCGGGCAAGGCAAGGTCGTTTATTTCAATGACGAGTGGGCATATCGGCAAGGTGTGGTTCAGCTTTGCTCCTGGGCCTACGGCGAAGCACTGATGATCAGCATCGCCGCAGAAGCCCTCGGCTTGTCTTTGAATGCGAAAAGCGCCATTTATCATTTGACTCCGCCACCTGAACGGAAACAGCACGATTCCCTCCGGCTGAAGATCAGACCTCCGGAATTGTCCCTCCAGGAATATCCGGACGCCGCCAAGGTGGTATCCGGCCGAGAGGTTGTCTTTGGCGGTGACATGCGCCTGGAAGTCGATGGCACGGGAAGCATTGCTGTGCATTATCCTGGCTTGCCGGTGCCCTTGCTCAAGAATCTGCCGCCTCCGGTTTTCACCTTTTCTAAAGGCTTGGTTGCGATAGACGATCCTTCTGCCGAGGGCGTGACGGTAGAGCAGAAGGGGAAAATGGTACCTGTCCGCTGGCAGCTGGATTCGATCACAGCAGAAGGACCTTTGGCGACTTTGTTGTATAAAGGGGATGAGGGCAGCGAGCTGGCCTGGCAGTTCAAGGCCGGAAAGCTGGTGCTTGACGGACGGGAGTTTATCGGCATTGCCGAGGCCGTTTCGATGCAAAAATCAAATCTCCCGCTCGAGGCGATGAATATCACCTTCCGCGTTGCCTTGCCTGAGGCCGGACGCCGCGTGCGCCGTTTTGCCTGCTACAACCCTCCGCGTGGCTACAGTGAATTCGATCTTTCCGGCAAGCAGGCCGTGGAGGTTCGCTACGGAGCTTTTTTTGGCGATGGCCAGCCCTTCAGCTGGCTGGTTTCCGACCAGGGCATTTTCAGTGATTTTGTCGAGAGACCCTGTTGCCTATCAGCCCATCAAAAAGTCGGCGAAGGAGCTGTTGACGTGGAAAGCCGCCTGGTCATGCGCTTTGGTCGCCTGAAGGCTCCGGTGTCTGGAGAATTCATCTGGCATATGTACTCCAGTGGCGCGGAGCGCGGCAACAATGACTGGATGGCGATGTACCAGTTCCAGCGCGAAAACCTTAGGCGAAATGCTGGTTTGGAGGCGATTCCCCCCGAACCGCTGGCGGGACACCAGAATATTTGCAGCGAAGTTGAAATTGCTGCATCGCTTGCAGCGGCCCGGGAACTGGGCTTCCGCAGCTACTGGCTGCCATGGTGCCCCTCTCCGATCGAACACTTGGACGGGGAGCCTGCAAAAAAGCGATATGCCCAGGTGCGCTCCGCCGGACTGGTCCCTGTCGCATGGACAGCCGGGGATTATTCGCATGGGGACAGCGAAAAGATCTTTGCCAACAAGTCATGGTACATCTACAATAAAGACGGAAAGATTTTCCAGTATTTCGACAAGCATCCCGTTCTTGACCTGAGCAATCCGGAATTTCGTACTTGGTATTGCGGGGTGATGGGGCGTGCCATCGAAGCCGGTCTTGGCGGAGTCTATCTGGACATGTATGGCACCGCCTCTGGAAACGTCAATTTCGGGACGCCGGAATCCCGTGCCGGCATTCACACGATGGCGGAGACGTTCCGTTTTTTCCACGACAAGGGTATTTCCGTTCGCATTGAGGGTCAGAATCCGCTGGCGCTGGACACCTGGTGGTTCCGGAGGCAGCTGTATGAGCCTTTCACCGGGCGTGAATTTGCCTTGGTCGGCACTGCTCCAGGGACGCATAATGTCGGGGATGGCTTCGAACTGGATTATTTCCGGATGGCGATGTACAACAGCTTTGGCATAATCAGCGTTGATGGTTATGCCATCGGCTTCGAGCGCGTTCCCGGTGAAATTGCGGCTGTCCGTCGCATTGGCGCTTTGAATCCGTGCCTTTCCCGTGCCAGGGATCATGTCGGCATGCCTTTTGTTCGTGAGACTCCTTTTGGAACCAGTTGGATTAGCGACAATGGCGGTGCGCTCTTTTTCTACGACCGGGTGTCCCACATGACCCTTGATTTGCCGAAGGGCTGGGTGATTGAAGGTCATGATGGAATGGAGCTTCACAATGTTTCGGAGGATACGGTCCTTCTTCTGGTCAAGAAAGGCAATGTCCACTGAAACAAGTCAATTTACGATACCTCTCAAGCTATCTTTTCGGATACGAACAAAATTTAAGGAGGCCATGATGTTCAAGGTTGGTATTGTCGGCTGTGGTGGAATTGGCATGACTCATGCTCGCACTTGGAATTCACTCGAGGGCGTACAGGTGTCTGCCGTTGTCGATACGAACCTTGAGAAGGCGAAAGCGGCGGCTGAAGCCTGCAAGTGCCCATGTTTTTCAAGCGTTGACGAGCTGCCGGAGGACTTGGATGCAGTCAGTGTCGTCACTCCGCCCGCATCGCATTTTGCGATTGCGAAGCGGTTGCTCGAACGCGGTTTTCATGTCTTTTGCGAGAAGCCATTGACGATGGATGTGGCTGAGGGGGAATTGCTTGACGCCTTGGCGAAGCGGCAGAAAAAAGAGCTTGGAGTCGGTTTCAAGATGCGATTCGAACCCATTTTTGTCGAGGCGAAAAAGTATTTGCCTGAGATTGGGGTTTTGCGTTCGATTGTCACGACGAAGCAGCAGGCTTTCAATCCTCGTCCTGAAGGCGCCTGGGTCAAGAAAGTCGGTGCGATGTACGAGCTTTCCATCCATGACTTCGACTTGATCAGCTTTATTACCGGTGTCTTTCCTGAAAAGGTGTTAGGAGCGAAACTTCGCCATTTGCGTGGCTGGGAAAAGGAAGACTCCTTTGTGGCGATTGTCGAATATCAGCAGGGAATTACAGCGACCTTGCAGGGCATGTATTGCGAGAAAACCACGTTTTGTTTCCGGGATTTGACCCTTACATTCCTCGGGGAGCATGGCTATATGCGGGTGGAGCGACCGGATCGGATCATCCTGCATACCGATGAGTTTCGAGTCGTCGAGGTACCTCCGGCGAAAATCAGTCCCTTCGCCCTGGAACTCGAGCATTTCCGGCAGGCGGTTCTGGGCAAGGTCGAAAATACCTTGCGGGCTTCCGATGCCGTCCGCATGACCTGGCTGATCGAGGAAATCCGTAAATTCGATGCTTGAACAATTCTGGCGCCAATTCAGGGAGACGAAGAAGATGAAACGAGTTTTGCCTGTGTTGTTGATGCTGACGGCGCTTGCCGCCTACGGAGCGGACAATCTGCTGAAGAATCCAGGCTTTGAGGAAAAAGGCGACTGGGGTCCCTACGGAACCATCGCCGGAATGGGAGATACGTCCAAAATCATCACCTATTCGACCGACAAGCCCCGCGCCGGAAAATACTGCCTCGCGGTGAACGATACCTGGACAGATGCAGGCCCCTACGCCACGCAGTTCGCCGACCTCCCGGCAAAAAACACCCGGCTGGAGCTGCGCTTCTTCGCACGAGCCGACCAGGCACGCAGTTTCCGAGCCGGACTCCTCTTCAACCGGGATGCAGGCAAAAAATACATTTTCGGCGATGTCAAAGTCTTCGATGCCGAACCGGAGTGGCAGGAGTACGTAATGGAAATCGATCATATTCCCGCCAATGCTGACAATACCAATCTGATGCTGGCTTCCACCACCAATGACAAGACCGAAACAGGTACCGTGTATTTCGATGACGTTTCCCTCAAAGTGCTGCCCCCGAAAATAGAAAGCCAGGCCGAAAAGCTCGGACTGGACCGCGAACCGATCAACCAGCGTAATTATCCCTTCACCCCGGCAGACGGGGCGGTGCTGACGGTCAATCCGTCGCCTTTCGCCTTCCTGCCACCGCTCGACTGGAGATTCGGAAAATATACTTACACTCTCGAGTATTCTACCGACCCTGCCTTCAAGAGCGAGGACACGGTGCGGCAGGGCAAACTTGAGATCCACATGTTCATCCCGAGGCAGACCTTCAAAACGGGCAAGTGGTATTGGCGTTATGGCGTCGAAAACGCCGACGGCACGGTGGTCTGGAGCAAGAGCCGGAGCTTCATAGTCCCCGACGGCATTCCAGCCAATCCCTATCCCGACATTGACGAGGCGGTGAAGAACATTTCAAAGGGATACCCCAGGCTCTACATGAATCCAGACGCAGTCGCCGAAATCCGCCGCCGGGCCGACTCGGGCGACTTGAAGAAACTGGCCGACGAACTCAAAAAGTGGATGGATAAGCATATCGGCCTACCGCTTATTCCCGAGCCGGATTATTTGCCGCCGCCTGGCGACCCAACGAGGCTGGAGACTTACACTAAAATTTTCCAAACCACCCGACCCGACCAGCACCGGATGAATATGTGTGCGTTAACCTATCTCCTGACCGGCGATCCCAAGTACGGCAACGAGGCGAAGAGGCGGCTGCTCTATTTCTTTGTCGATTGGGATCCTGAGGGAGCGACCTCGTTGGCGAACAACGACGAGCCGGCAATGTGGATCATGCGCTGGGGCGTCTGCGCCTACGACTGGACCTACGATCTTTTCACCCCAGGGGAACGGGCCAAGGTCGAGAACTCGATCCTGGTCCGAACAAAGCAGAACTACGATTTTCTGCGCCGAAAGCCGATGGACTCCAATCCCTATGAGAGCCATGCCAACGGTTATTTGCAAATTCTAGGCGAAGCGGCAATCATGCTTTTGCCGGAGCACCCGGAGCTGAAGGAGTATCTTGACTACGCACTGACCGTTTTTTGGGTGGCGGCTCCGACCTACGGCACGCCGGATGGAGGTTGGAACGAGGGACCGGGCTACTGGAGCTACACCGTTGACCGGACTATGCGTTTCCTTTTCGTTGTCCGCAACGCGACCGGAATCGACCTCGGCAAGAAGCCGTTCTACATCAATACAGGCTATTACCCGATGATCGGTTGGCCTGGTCCGAGCAAGCAGACTAGCTTCGGTGACGGCGTCGATCCGTTCAACCAGGCGCGGGTATTGAAGGTGATGGCGGTGTACAACCGCAACGCCGACTTCCTCAAGCCATCGAGCACGTTGCCGCCTCGCATCGATTTCTCGATTTGGCCGGTGTTGACCGGTGGAGTAGAGCTGGGCGAGCCGAACTTGTCGAGATTGCCGAAGGCATGGCAATTCCCCGGTATCGGCTTTGTGGCGATGCGGACGGATCTTGATAACTTCGACAATGATGTCGGTTTGCTTTTTCAGAGCAATCCGCTTGGCGCAGTGTCGCATCACCACAATGCCCAGAACTGTTTCATGCTGGAGGCCTTCGGTGAGGCGCTGGCGATCTCGAGCGGATATTACGACTACTACAGTTCGCCGCATCACGGGGGCTGGACCCGTGAGACCAAGGCGCGCAACGGGGTGACTTTCGACGGCGGCAAAGGACAGCTCCGTGGCGGACAGGCGGTGGGCAAGATCACCCAATTCTCGACCGGCAATGACTTCGATATTGCGGTCGGCGACGCAAAGGCGGCGTACCCGGGCTTTGTCAAGGCCGAGCGGGCCGTCGTTCATGTGCGTCCGGGAATCTTTGTGATCCGGGACTCCAATGTGGACAAGAAAGAGCATGTTTTTGAATACAATCTCCATGGCTTCAAGCCGGGAACCTTTGATGAACAGGCGCAGACGGTGACGTTGAAGATGCCAAAGGCGGAGCTGGAAGTGCGATTTCTGGCAGACAAGCCGTGGACATTTGAGGCGTTTGACAAATTCCCAGTGGCGCCCCAGCCGAGTCCGAGGCGGCCGGAACAGTGGCATTTTCGAGCCTCAGCGCCGGAGAAGTCCCGGGAAATGGATTTGATAACGGTGTTGTTGCCGTACCGGGTGGGAGAGCAGGACAAGTTGCCAGAGGTGAAGAAGCTGACGGACGGGGTGGAATTGACGTTCAAGGACGGGAAGAAAACCACGGTGCGCTTTGACGGCGACAAGGTAATCACCGACAAAAATTAGTTAACACGCGAATTTTTCAGTAGATTAACCGATCGCAGTTTGAGTACGGGCACCCGGGGTGCTCGTACTCAAGGGATGTCATCATTCAAGCGGCTGAAAACTGAACGTTTCCGGTCGGACGGGTCGGGCAGGGTCTGACAGGGTCTGACAGGGTCTGACAGGGTCTGACGGGGTCTGACGGGGTCTGACGGGGTCTGACGGGGTCTGACGGGGTCTGACAGGGTCTGACAGGGTCTGACAAGTCATTCGCCATTCACCATTTATCATTAGGTGCGGGCACCTTGGGTGGTGTTTGGGGCACCTTGGGTGGTCGGGCGGGTCGGACAAGACGGTTTTAGTTGCATCAACACTGCTTGATTTCTACATGTCGAAAGATATTTTGGAAAGATGGGCGAGACAGTTGAATGCGGTGGACATCAGTTGATGATCGTAACGGAATGAGTTTCAAAGGAGACGGCAATGAGGCGTCATTTTTTGTTGGCAATAGCAATAGGTTCGATGGCGTTTTGCGAGACTGTGAATTACGTTGACAACGGCGATTTCACGTCGTATCGGACTCGTACGGGGTTGCCGACGGGGTGGAGCTATAGTGGGCCTTCCGCATGTGAGATTGGGGTTGATCCTTCGGTTCGATATGGCGATTCCCATAGCTTGCGTCTTGCGCGGCGTTACGAGGGTGGCGCTGATCGTGCCTGGCATATCATTGACCGGGAGGTGACTGGCCTGCGTGGCGGCGTTCCGTACACGATGAGCGTGATGGTAAAGAGCCGAGGCTTGAGTGAGGATTCGCTGGCATATGTTTCGTTCAGCCTGTACGGCAAGCAAGCACGTTTGGCTGCAAATGATAGCACTGAAAAGCTTGTGGGCACGACGGAGTGGAAGCGCCTGACAGTCACATTGCCGTCGCTGGCACTAGGCACGAGCACGGTCCGTGCACGGTTGTGCTTGTACGGCTTTGGCGAGGCTTGGTTTACGAATGTTCAGATAGAGGAGGGAACCGAACCCAGTGCGTACACGAGGTCGCAGGGCGATGTTTTAGATGGCGAGTCTCGCCGCAATTACGAGGCTTCGGCCGCTCAATGGCTTGATCGCAAAGGGATTCGCGCCGATGTCGCGCCTGTCCGTCCTCGGATTGGTGTGTTGGATTTGCCGTTGCCCGGGAAGCATCCTTCCCATTCGAGTCCCGAGGCGCTATGTTCGGCATTGCGTAGCAAGTACGATCCGATTGTGCTTACGGGGTCGGAATTGGGGAATCCGTTGATCTTCAACACCGATCTCTTTGCGATGTTGGTTGTTCCAACGGGTACGTATTTCCCGATATCCGGGCATCGGAACCTCTGTGATTTTCTGGGCGAAGGCGGTTTGATGTTGACCTGTGGCGGATATGCGTTTGATGTTCCTGCCGTAGAGCTCGATGGTCAATGGCAGTCTCCACAAGCTCTTGGCACCGAGGGATTTGGGGAGTTTTTTCCTGTTGCTTTGCCTGAGCCGGAACAATGGAGATTCGGGAATTACGGCTCTTCGGTGACGGAAGTCAAGGCGGTAGCAGATCCTGATGGATCTCGCGGGTACGAGGTTAGTACTCCGTACATGGAGATGTACAATAACGCATTGGCTGCCTGGTCCAACGAGGGGCTGCCGAAGGATTGGTCAGCTGTAAAGTTTACGGTTCGTGGCGGCCCTAATACTCGCCGAGCCTGGTTTGAGTTAACCGAGGCTGACGGTTCCCGATGGCACAAGGCGATTGATTTGTCAGAGGAGTGGAAGACGGTCATTTTGACTTCCTCGCAATTCGATTATTGGGGAGACAACCCCAGCGTTGGCCGTGGCGGGATGAATGATCGTCTGAAGCCCGAAAACGTCGCTTCGCTTTCCTTTGGTTTTTCTGCGGACATCGAGAAGCGAATGGTCGGACATTCGGCTTGCCTTGCCGGTTTGTCGGTTGCCGTTGACCCATCCCGTTCCATCCGCGAGATGGATATTCCGTGGATCAACACCCGTCATGCTGAAATCCGAGATTGCATGCATCCCAAGGCAGAGCAATTGTGCGTTTTCGATCCGTCATTCGAATTGCGTGACGTCAAGACGACTCGAACGAGTCCGGAAGTGGAAGGCTTCTTCCCCAACATTGCCATCGAAGGTGCCCTGACAGGGGTGTCCGCGATTGCGCAACTGGGCTTGAATGGGCATGGCTTCAGCCCCAACAGAATCCGTTGGCAGCCATTGCTGGAATGCAAGGATGCCGAGGGGCGTCACAGGGGTCATGCGGGAGCGATCGTGCACAACTTTGATGGAACGTACGCGGGGTCAAGTTGGGCGATATTCGGCGTTGACAACAAGGATCTGTTTGGCGATTCGGAGTTCAGGCGTGACCTGTTCTTGCCTGTTGTTGACGCCTTGTTCCGGCGCATGTATTTGCACAGCACGACAGGTGGATACTCATGCTATCGCATAGGCGAATCGGCACGCCTTTTGTGTAAGGTTGCCGATTATGGTGGCGTCGCCCGTAAAGCGGTTGTCAGCTTGAGGCTTTCCGATGGAGACAAGACGCTGAAAGTCCTTGAGAATGAAGTTTTGACGACAGGTCGGGGGAGCATTCCTGTGGAATGGACTTGGGTTGTGCCTGCGGACAGTCCTCCATATGTTGAGCTGACGACTGAGTTGTCCATCGACGGGAAGGTTGTCGATCGCGAGTCGAACGCAATCGTGATTTGGTCTCCTGATGTGATATCCCGTGGTCCCAAGTTGGGGCATCGCGGCACGTTGCTGACGATTGACGGCGAGGCGCGATTCTGGATGGGATGCCAAACATTCTGGGGGCAGAACGATTCGATTACGGGACGTTCTCCTGTTCAATTCCATCGCGATTTCCAGATGATGCGCGAGCATGGGCTCCGGTTGACCCGATGCTTCCTGCCGTTCAAGACCGAATTGCAAAAGCGACAGAGCGACGCAGTGGTGATGCTGGCTCAAATGCACGGAATCGTCCTCTACCATGCGCCGAATTGGGGCAATGTTCCGACTTTGAAGCAACTGGAACCGCAGAATGCGGGGATGGCTGAATTGGCGGAACGGTATCGTGACGTGCCTGGACTTTGCATTGACATCTGCAACGAGCCGACCATGAGGATGGAAACGCCCGAGTTCGAGTCGGAACTGGGATATCCCATAAAGACAAAAGGGCGCTGGGACGATCAGGCCGTGTACAAAACCTGGAAGACAGCAAGCGATTGCCAAAGGCGCTGGGCAAAGACAAATCGGCAGGCCGCGAAAAATGTCCGTGGCGACTTGCTGGTTTCCGTGGGATTCATGCAGGGATGGGCAGGGGGAAATCGTGCGTGCGATCCGCAATTGGCGTCCCTTGATCTGGATTTCACCGATCGACACTACTATGGACAGCCAGAGAAGATGCCGCTGGAACTGAAGGATTGCGACCTGAGAGTCCTGGGAAAACCATTGGTGCTAGGAGAATGCGGGGCGAAGAACCATCCGACGTTCAAGTCCAGCGATCCCTGGGGACATGGAGACGACGATGCCAAATACGACCGCAGATTCAGGCTGTTGGTGTCGCAGGCGTTCGGAGTCGGCGCAACCGCGATGTCGTCCTGGCACTGGCGTGATCCGATGGAAGGGATATTCCCTTGCGGATTGGTTCATGCGACCAGGGCGACGCGGCCGACTGCCGGGCTTTACAAGCGGATGGCACAGACCTTCGGACGGCTTAAAATGGTTGAGAATCCGCCAGACACGGTGGTGTTGATGGGCGAGTACATGCGACATACCGAGCAACGAAGCAAGATGACGAACGCGGCAGATCGCGCCAGCTCCGCATTGCTTTGGCATGGTGTGAACTTCTCGTTGTTGACGGACAGCATGCTTGGGGATTTGCAGAAACACGTACGGTTGCTGGTTTATCCGATTCCGTATGTGGTTGACGATGCGACATTTGGGCTGTTGGAATCCTATGTTTCGTCTGGTGGTACGCTGTGGTTGACTGGCGGGATTTCTCACAAGCCAAGTGGCGATATCGACGCAGGTCGCCTTGAGCGTTTGTGCGGCGTGAAGGCGGTTTCGGGGAAGCTATGCGAGCCGATGGAGACCCTTGAATCGCCGGTGGTGAAGGTTGGAGAATCGTCCTTGAAGGTCAGTGCGCAAGTTGCGCTGGCTGGTGCCGAGGCTGTTGTTCGAGGCGATGATGGCAATGTGTTGTTGACGTGCTTCAACTTGGGGCAGGGCAAGGTTTACTTCAGTCCCGTTCCCTTGGAGATGGTGCCTGTTTCCGAACCCTTGATGCGTTCGTTGTACGGTCGCGTTTTGGCGAGTTCCGGCGTGATGACGACCCGTCGACCCGTCGATCCTGAGACATTGATGACGTATTGTGTTCCTGGCGAAGGTTGCACGGGATGGGTGTTTTGGAATGGCGGGGACGAGGCGATAACGGTCGAACGTGGTGGACATAAGATGACGATTGGGGCGCAACGAGTAGGATATCTTCAAGTTACGGATGCTGGCACCTGCGAGGTCAGCGAGGAACTGTGATGTGCGGTTTTGACTTAAGGAGCCTTTCCCATGGCAAAGCGTTTCACTGCGGTACTTGTGGCGTTTGTAATTCTGCTTACATCCTCCTTGTGCGCGCATAACCCCTTCAGCGGCATGGAATCGGCTGGACTATTCGACAGCTTTAGGACTGTTCTGCAAATTGACCCAGTGATCATTTTGCCAATTCTCTTTCCGCCGTGCCTGCTCCCGGTTGCCTTGGTCAATCGTCATGCCTCCGTCTATGGCCTCAACACCGGCATCGCCACCCCGATGGCAGGTAAGATATATGGCCTGTCCTGCCCACTCCTCTTCTGCAAGGCCGAAGCCATGAGCGGCATTTCCCTTACCGGCGTAAGTATTTTTGACAGCTGCCAAGGCCTTTCTGTCGCCGCTTGTCAGAATATCGGCAAAAACATCGGTCCCGCTCTGACCGTTGCCTTCTGGCAAGAATGCAGTCTCGAAAACAAAGGCATGCAGCTTGGGTTGGTCAACATCGTCAGCGGCAATCCCTCCTATCATGGCGGCAAAGTCCCTCTTGGCGAGCTTCCAAAAAACAGTATCTATGGGGAGCTTCGGGAGGACTCCTTGCACAGAGTCAGTTCCTACGTTACCAACATGCCGAGCAATGCCGTCCAAATCGGCATCTTCAATTCTGCCAACGACGGCCTGCAGATTGGCATCATTAACCGAAACCCCTACTCATGGCTGCCCTATTCGCCATTGTTCAACTTTTCCCGCCCCAGGCAACCCACCAGCCATCGCATGACGGTTTCCGGCCTGGATTTGGCCACCTGGACCACCTTTTCCTACACCATCGATGGCCTCCACCTGCCTTCTCAAACCGTTTCGGAAGTCACCTATGAAACCATCACGTACAGGCCCTATAGCGGCCAGGTCGCCACGGAGCACTTCAGAAAGCACCGGCTTGGTCGGTCGCAACCCATCCATCTGATCCGGTCGATTATCGAATACGATCAACATGGCAAGATTATCCGCGACACATCAATATCACACGATGAGCTTGGTTTGTTCGGCAAGATTATCAGTCTCACCGGTGAAGCGGATCGGGACATTGTCCTTGATACCTACGATAAAATGATCGCATGGCATGACCAACCCGGCAAGCTCCGTGCGCTCCTCGTTGATCGTAGTGGCTTCTTTGAGAGAAGGAAACGTGACCAAAGCGATATGGCCGCGATTGTTGCCAAAGGCGGCAGCGAACCCGCCTATGTCACTCTGGCTTGGCAAAAATTCTTCCCTAAATATGAAAACCTTGCCTCGAAAACTTTCCGCAATTTCCGCCTGCTCCTCAAAGAGCAAGGCATCACCCGACCGAACATGCTTGCCCAGCACCCCGAGCTCATTGACCAGCTGTTTCTTAATCCGGACGGGCTGAGCCTGGCCGAAATTAGCGATGCTGAGCTCGACCTGCTTTTTGTCTACTGCTGCTTTTCCCCGAACCAACAAGACGGTTTTAAGCGTACGCCACTAATGAGGTTGATGCATTGCGCCGGCAAGAGAACACACTCGCCTCTGGATTGGCAACGGGTGCTCGCACGCTTCAATAGCTACGGTGTCGATTGGTCGCAGACCGATGCCGAGGGTAAGCGCTATCTGGACTACGCCGTCGCCCTCCAGGTAGACGACATGGATGCCGTGCTCGAACTCCTCCACGACTACTGCAAGACAACTTTGCCTGCGGTCAAAATGAAACCGGAAATGTAAACTTAATTTTTTAACGGCTCCTAAGCTGCAAACTCCCCCCGTAAAACCAAAAAAATTCAGCATCCTCTACGTCAATTGATGGATTGGCTTAGGTACGGGCACCCCGGGTGTTCGTACTCAGGCTGGTCGGACGGGTAATTCATAATTCATAATTCATAATTCATAATTCATAATTCATAATTCATATTAGGCACGGGCGCCGGGGGGATTCGCAGTGGCCCGGCATCATGCGCCTGCTTGCAAATAACCGAAGTTGCGCCGATAAGACTTGATTTCTACATAACGATGGGTATTTTTTGAAATGGCGGGGACGATGCGGTGACGGTCGAACGCAGTGGACATAAACTGGCGATCGGATCACAACGAGTTGGAAAACTTCAAGTTATGGATGCTGGCACCTTCGGGGCAGCGAGGAATAATGATGTGTGGCTTAGATTTAAGCAAGAATGTTGACGAGGCGCGCGATGCATTGATCAACAAGCCGTTGAAGGCGACGGCCATCGAACGGATTCGGATATGCGACGACATGGAGTCCTGGGATTGCGCCGAATTGCCTCAGCCGTTGCGCCTGGCACGCCTGCTGGCGGCGATGCTGTCCAGTGTTTCGATCCCAATCGAACCCCACGACTTGCTTGTTGGTCGCAGCGTTGAACGCGAGTTGAACGAAGAGGAAGAGGCGCTCTACCGATCGTTTGCTGCGGGGAATGCCAAGGAAATGCGCCATATCCTGCTGGATTCGGGGCATGTGGCATACGATTGGGAACTGCTGGTCAAGGTCGGGCTTCAGGGGCTAAAATCACGTGCTCAAGAAGGCTTGAAGCAAACTTCCGATCCCGAAAAACGCGTGTTCTACGAGGCGATGATTCAAATCCATCAGGCAGTCCAGGACTATGCGCTGAGATATGCCGAACACGCCTATCAATTGGGTCGTACTGACATCGCGGAACGGCTCAGGCGAATTGTGTCGGGGCGACCCGAATCCTTCATTGATGCCTTGCAACTGCTGTGGCTGGTCACCCTGGTGACTTGCTCCTATGTGACGTTGAATCCGACGCTGGTGGTCGGGAGGCTCGACAGGATCCTGTATCCGCTGTACAAGTCGGATTTGGAGGCGGGGAGATTGACGCGGGAGCAGGCGAGAGCGGCAATCGTCGACTACTACTGCAAGCACAATCTGAATATGGGACGCGGAGAGCATCAGGTTGGCGATTGGACCAACAGCACCACGTTTTTACGGGTGTTCAACTTCGATTCGCCACAGTACCTATTGCTGGGCGGTTCTGAACGTGACGGAAGTCCTGTAGAGAACGAGTTGACGGCCTTGTTTGTGGAATGCATCGAGCCATCGTTCAAGAATCCAGTGGTGATCTTTCGGTTTACTGAAGGGTTCAGCAAGCGTCAGCCCTCGGTTTGGCGGACGTTGATGGAGAAGGCGTTGGGGAGCGCGTCGTTGATGATCTACCACGATGGTCGCGTGATCGAGACCTACAGGCGGATTGGATTTCCGCTTGAGGATTGCTGGGATCACTACCAGTTTGGCTGCAATTGGCCGAATCCAGGGATTCATAGCGCCTGGATGCAGGGAACGCCCAAGTCGCACCAGATCAAGGGAATCTATCAATCCGAGGAAGAGCGGGTTGCGATGACAAGATCGTACTTGCGTACTCGTTCTGCTTGCGGTTGGCCGGAGGACTTGATGGCGGTGCTGGAGGACTTGTCGGGGCGCGAGGATCAGGAAAGCTTGAGCATCGAGGATGTCTATGATGGCTTTTTCACTCGAATGAGCGAGTTCATCGACCAGAAGCTTGCGTTTTATTCGAGGGAGCTCTCGATTCGTCGCCGCAAGCCATCCGGGGTGCTGACGTTTGCCGATTGCTTCACCGGGATGGCGATTGAGCACGGTGAAACGATGGGAGCTTGCGGCAAGTACCATTTTGAGCTTCAGGCGTTCAATATGTTCGCGACGGTTGTTGACAGCATCATCGCGGTTGACACGCTGGTTTTCCAGGAGCGAGTCCTGACGTTGGGCAAGTTGCTCGAGGCTTGCAAGAGGAATTTCGAGGGATGCGAGGATGTGTTGGCGCTGTGTCGTCGCTGCGACAAGTTCGGCCAGGACAGCGAGTTGTCCAACCGTCATGCCCGTCGGGTCTGCATGGCGGCCTCTCGATTGGTCATTGAGAAGAGTTCGCCTTACTTTAAGCGCGAGGGATTGTTCTTGAGTCCGTGCATTCAGAGCGACACGTGGCACTTGCGGATGGGAGCCGAGTTTGGAGCGACTCCGGATGGTCGCTTGGCGCACACTCCGTTTTCACAGAATTGCCGTCCATCCAACGGATCGTGCCGGAATGGGTTGACTGGAATGTTCAATTCGTTGCTGTCCATATGCGCCGACGGGTTGTTGTCCGGGACGGTCAATGTCGATGTCGAGCGCAATATGTTTGAAGGCGAGTCTGGCCTGGATCTATTCTCGTCGTTGTTGGGGACCTATTTCGAGGGTGGTGGTTTGCAGGTTCAGGTATCTGCATTATCGTTATCGGATTTGGAGGCTGCCCGCAAGGATCCCGATCGCCATCGTGATTTGCGGGTACGGATTACTGGTTACAGCGGTATATTTGTAGATTTGTCGCCCCGCTTGCAGGATGACGTCATGGGGCGATTTGGCAAGAACTAGGAGTGTTTTGATGATCAAGAAGATAGATTTGAGCAATGGCTTGCGTGTTTCCGAAGTGGCACTTGGCGCGATGATGTTCGGGACGACGACCTCAGAGGCGGATGCCTTTGGGATCCTTGACGCCTTTTTGGATTTCGGAGGGAATTTCGTTGACACGTCCAACAACTACGCCCATTGGGCTGGGAGTGGTGACGAGAGCGAGACGGTGTTGGGCAATTGGCTTCAGCAACGGGGGTGTCGCGATCGAATCGTCTTGGCGACGAAGGTCGGATTTGACCGTCATGGCGAGGGCGCAGGCTTGCGGAAGGCGCAAATTGTTTATTGGATCGAGGAAAGCCTAAGAAAGTTGAACACGGATTACGTCGATCTATACTATGCCCATACGGACGATGCCAGCACCCCGATGGAAGAGACGATGGAGGCATTCGATTCCCTTGTCAAGGCGGGAAAAGTCCTGCATCTGGGCGGCAGCAACTACGATACGTGGAGATATGCCGAGGCAAACATGCTGGCGGCGCAGCGCGGATGGACGCCGTTCACCGTCATGCAGCAAAGCTTTACCTACCTGCACCCCAAGTTTGAGATTGCCCCGAAGTACATTTTCAACGAGAAGACCAATCGTGAGCGCCTGCGCTTCCTGCGGGACAAGGATCAGCCCCTGGTGGCGTACTCGAGCCTGTGCAAAGGCGGGTATGAAGACGAATCCAGGCTGCCTGGCGACTACATTGCAGGCGAACGCTTGCAGACCTTGCGCTCGATGGCAGCGGAAAAGGGAATCACCGCAAGCGCCTTGGCCATCGCCTGGATGGTCAATCTCCATCGGTGCCCGGGATTCCCAAGGGTGATTCCCCTGTTCGGCTCCAGCGTCAAGCACCTGGCGGAGAATATCCGAGGACTGGACTTGAAGTTGACGGACCAGGAACTCCAGACATTGAACCAGGCTTGATTGAGGTGGCAATGGATACGGAAAAGGAGCCTTTTAGGAAGAGGTTGAAGCGAGTTGCGGCAGTACATGACTTGTCTGGTTTCGGCAAGTCCTCGCTGACCTGCGTAATCCCCATTTTGTCCGCATTGGGAATCCAAGTCTGTCCGTTGCCAACGGCGGTTTTATCTACTCAGAGCGACGGATTTGACGGGTATGCCTTCGATGACTTGACGGACTTCATGGATTTGACCATCAAGTACTGGAAGGAATTGGGATTGCGTTTCGACTGCATCTACTCGGGCTTTTTGGGGAGTCCCGACCAGGCGCATTTGGTTCATCGCTTGGTTGAGGGATGTCGTCTTCCCGACTCGCTGCTTGTTGTCGATCCCGTATTGGGCGATGACGGGAGTTTGTACGATAGCGTCCATGAGGACATGGTTGCTACGATGGTCGATCTGGTGAAGATGGCCGATGTGATTACTCCGAACGTGACGGAGTTGGGGCTTATCATGGATAAGGAGTTTCACCGTGCGCTGACGATGCAGGAATGGCACGATGAGCTTAAGGCGGTGTCTGAAATGGGGCCCTCGAAGGTTGTTGTGACCAGCGCCCAGCTTGTGGGCAAGGAAGACGAGATCGCAGTCGTCGGTTACGAACGCGAAACGGATCGAACCAACTGCTTTGCGACCAAAAAATTGCCTTGCTCGTTGCCGGGAACCGGGGATTGCTTCGCCAGCGTGCTGACGGGATGCCTCCTGAAAAATGCCTCCTTGAACGACGCCATCATCAAGGCCGTGGATTTTACCACGATTTGCCTGCGACGTAGCCTCGAACTCGGCTATCCGGCCCGGGAAGGCATCCAGCTGGAACTGGCGCTGGATGCCCTTTTGGCTACAAAAGACAAGAAATAGGTAGTCTTTAACCTAAAAAAAGCAGTTGAAAGCATGGCATCAACGAATGCCATGGCGTTTTTGGGGAACCACGAATGGACACGAATAAACACCAATGATTTTTGATATCAAGGCAACAGCTTCTAAGCAAAAGAGGACAGTGCAAATGATTATTCAGGCGAAGGATTTTCAGGTTTTACCTGACACGAAATGCGATTCCACGTACTATATGAACCTGTTGTTGGCACATTTGGCTGGATTGCCCGCAGAGGAGGAAAAGATCGTTAACTTTGAATGTGGACGATACGATTTCTTCTTGTTGCGCGACACAAGCAAGCGCAATTATCATATTTCGAACCACAATCAATATGACCAAATTAACATTGCGGTTCCAGTCGAAGGCCTGAAGAATGTCGTGTTCGAGGGGAATGGTTCCTCGTTGGTTTTCCATAGTCGGCTTGTTCCCTTTGCGCTAGTGGACACATTTGGCGTGACGATGCGGAATTTCAGCGTTGACTGGGAGTTTCCGACGATGCACCAGGTTGAAGTCCTCCAGGTCTCCGAGGATGGGACGTGGATGGATGTACAGCTGAATCCATTGGAAGCCTACGGAATCATCAATGGCAAGCTGCATTTCCTGGGAACCGAGCTTGATAATCCGCACTACTACATGACGTTTGAGGCGAATGGCCGCCTTGCATACCGGATCAGCGATCGCGGATTCCACCCGACTTCCATCAAGGAAATTGGTTTCGGCAAGTTGCGCCTGACGATGCCCTGCGGCGAGCACAAGCCCGGGCAGTTCCTTGCCCTGCGCCCTACGGAACGGCCGACGCCGGCGTTCTTCCTGTACCGAGCCGATGAAACCAAGCTGGAAAACATTGATGTCCATTTTGCCCAAGGAATGGGAGTGCTGGCGCAACGATGCACGAATGTGACGCTGGACGGATTCAATGTGAAACGCCGCGGCGGTGACGATCCACGCCAGTTTACACTGCACGCCGATGCAACGCATTTCGTCAATTGCCGTGGCGAGGTCAGGGTCGTCAACTGCTTGTTCGAGGCGATGGCTGACGATGCGATCAACGTGCATGGCTGCTACCTGAAGACCATGGAACGTTTTAGGGATGGGAAGACGCTTCGTGCCGCCTATATCCATCCCCAGGCATACGGTTATGAATGGGGACTGCCAGGCGATGAAATCATGTTCATCAACTCCGCAACACTGGCACAATTGGGTGACGTCAACAAGCTTATGTCCATCAAATCCTACGATGTGGATGGCATCGAAGGCGCCAAGGAATATCTCCTGACCTTCGAAAAGGAGGTTCCGGAAATTCCCACCAACGGGGATCTGGGAATCGAAAACCTGACCTGGACCTCAAGCGTTGTCTTCAAGAACAATGTGATTCGAAACAATCGCGCACGCGGCGCCTTGTTCTCAACCCCTAAGTCCGTCCTTTGCGAAGGGAATTTCTTCGACCATACCCATGGTGCCGCCATCTTGCTTTGCGGGGATTGCAATGGCTGGTACGAATCCGGAGCATGCCGCGACGTCGTGATCAAAGGCAATCGTTTCCTCAATGCCCTGACATCGATGTACCAGTTCACGGACGCGGTCATCTCCCTCTCGCCGGTCATCAAGGAGCTGGACGAGAATACACCATATTTCCATTCCAATATCAACATCATCGACAATACCTTCGAGACGTTCGATGCCCCTCTGGTGGCGGCGCTGTCGGCTGAGGGAATCGTTTTCAGCGGCAACACGATCATCAAGAACCAAGACTTCGAGCCGTTCCATGAGAACAAGACGATGTTTACCTTCGACCACGTGAGGAACGTGACCATCGGTGAAAATGTTTTCCCGGATGGATACGATCCTAAACGTGATTGCACGGTGCTTCGGAAATAAGGATTGGCTTGAGTACGGGCACCCGGGGTGCTCGTACATGCTGGTTATCAGCGTTGAAGCTGGAGTGTTTCGGATTCGCCGCCGATGATTTCATGGAAGGTGATTTTCCAATTGCGTTGGAGGTCGAATTTCGTGAAGGGGAGCTTGAAGGTTGCCTTGCCTGAATTGATGGCGAGATTCCTAGAGTATGGGGGGTAGGGGACGCCATCGGCTTCGAAGGTGCATCGGATTACTGTGTCGATTGCCGTTGGCAGTGACACATTGACTTTATCGTTGTCGAGGTTGCAGGAAGGCTTGCCTGGTTTTGATTTCAGGAGGACAAAAGCGTAGGGTCGTCCTTGGGCAAGCTGGACTTGAATCTGCGAAGCCTTCCCGTAAGAGACGCTGTTCACCAAGTCATAGACATGGAATTCCGAGCCGAAGTCGGCGTTGACGTCTTGGGCAGGGGCGTTGCCTGCAAGCACTCCGACGAATCGGTTGCCTTGCCGGTCAATCTTGGTGAAAATCCTTGCGTCTCGTACGGGTTTGCCCTTGTTGGTCAAGGCGACGAAAGGAGCTGTGATGCCGAAGTTTCGCATGGCGTCTTGGAATTGCCTTTGCTCGCGTTCGATGACGGCTGCATTTTCCGGCATGTGCGGATATTCCAGCGCCTTGCAATATTGCGTGTCGATCTGCGAAACAAGCTTTAGGTTTTGGGCTGGGATGTTGAGTTTTGCGGGGGTATTTCGGATTTTGCAGTTGGCCTGGTGTGTTCCGAATTCTCCTTCGGCATAGATTTTGCCGTTGTTGTTGGCGAAGTCCTGGAGCGATTTCAGTTCCTTGTCCGAGAGCGCCTTTGCATCGGGCAGGACGATCACCTTGAAGTTGCCTGGAATTCCATTTTCGAGCTGTTCGGAGGAGATGAATTGGAATGGGTACGCTAGATTTCTGAAGAGATCGATGAACTTGCTTCTGAGTTCCCTGTGTTGATCTCGGCGATTCTCGATGAAAGCGCGTCTGATCGAGGCCTGGGAGTATAGAATTGCGACTTCAGGGTTTTCCTTGTAGTTGTTGATGATGAGTTTTCCGACACCGTTGGCTAGTTTTTCGAGATGGCTTTTGTTGTCGGCTGCCGGTTTTGAGAGCGTCCAGTCTGGATTGACCAGCGATTTATAGTGGAATCCCATGATTCCCTTGTATCCGAGGAAGAGGGTTTCCCAGCATTTGTCAATTGCCGTGTTGCCTTTGCTTGAGTATCCCCAGCTCCAGGGCATGATGGCGCCTGATGGGATGAACGAGCGGTGGATTTCATGCTGTCCGCCACCGTAGTAGTTCATCAGCGAATTGAATTGTCTGGTTTGCTTCCACCAATCCATGCCGCCGTAAGCGGTTGGAGCTTGCGTTCCTGAGATCGAGACGAGGCAATTCGGGTCGTTTTGTTCAATCGTCTTTCGGATGATTCCGACTACGTTTTCCAGCCTTCCATCCATGAATTCCAGATGGTCGGCCCAACCAGCGACCAGTTTCGGGTTTGCATAGACTTCGTCCCTGGTCATTGGGAGGACCTGGTCCCAGGTCTGGAAGTCGGTGCTCCAGTTGTCATTGAGGACATCCAGGGACTTGTATCGGTCTTTCAGGAAGATCCTGAATTGTTCCAGGCAGTGATTTGAGAAGCAGAAGTCGATTGGCTTTCCGTTGTATCCTGTAATCGATTGTTCATCTCCGAGCCAGAAGAACCTCATTGCTTCGTAGCTATAGCTTTGGCTCATCTTATTGAAGTTGTCCTTGATTGTCTGTAGGAATTCCGGATTTGAAAGGCAGACATTTCTGACGAGCAGTGTTTTGTCTTTTGTCTTTGTGTATTCTTCTGGTTCGCTGGCCTGTCCGAGTCCTGCTCCTGCAAGGTTTGTGGGATGGAAACCATGTCGGGTTGTGAAATCGTGTGCGATGGTTCCCCAATTTGAGATGATTGTCTTGATGTTGAGGCTTCTGATTATTTCCGCCTGGTGTTTCCAAAGGTACAGCCTGGTTCCGTCACCCGTGATCCAGGTTCCGATTTCGTAGTCGTCCCAGGCGAGCTTGTCCTGTTTTGGGCGGACTTTTACGATCGCTTGCCTTTGTGCGATTTGGTGTTTGTTTTTATAGAGTTTGGCATTGATCTTGTATGCCCTTGAGAGGAGTTCGTTTTCGATGGTCAGGTTAGCTTGGCTTCCTGGTGTTGATTCGATTTGCTGGATCAAACGTTCCCAGCAGTCGATAAGTTCGACGAGTTGGGTGCATCCTGTAGTATCGCCGCCGAGCTTGAGCTGTATTTGGATCGTCTCTCCTTCATTATAGTTGGGCTTGTCAGTGATGATTTCGAGGATTTGCGCGTTTTCCGTTCCTGTTGTGCTCCAGGTTCCCCAACTCAGGACGTTTCCGTCATTGTCCTTGAGGATTGCTGAGACGGCGAGGTTTCCTGAGTAGTCCAATCCTTCCAGTGGCACGGTGATTTTGTTGTCCCCTGGCTTGAGTTCGAATGGAACTTCCCGTTGGAATGTGATGTCGTTGAACGGGGTTGTGACGAAGCAGTTGAGCTTGCCGGCGAGAGTTGCGGTTGCCGTCAGGTTGAGCGTCAGGGATTTGTCAATGACATCGGCATTTTTGAATGTGATTGGCAATGATTTTCCGACCGCCTTGAGGATTGCCTTTCCTAGGAGCGAGAAGTAGAGTTCGTGCTGGCTTTCCTTGTCAGAGTAGAAGTCCAGGAGATTCGGCGTCAGTCCGGCCTGGTCTCCGAAACGTCCGAAGTTCGCCTTGTATAGGATTGCGATCACGTTGTTTTTCTCGGTGATGTAGGGTGCTTGCGCCGCGTTGGCGAGGGCTTGGGTGTCCTTATCTGGCTTGAAGGCAAGGATTTGTTCTTCTCCAAGCAGATTGAACGGGATTCCTGCAAGCCAGCTTTCGGGATTTTCGCAGGGAGATGGGGTTGCCTTGATTGTCGTTGGTTTTCCGGTCAGCCCGAGGAAGTCCGGTGGATCGAACGGACCGATATAGACGATCCCGGTCCCGTTTTTGATTTGGTCCTGGATTTTCTGGCGTGCCTTTTGCGAGAATGCTTTCCAGGGCAGGCCTCCAATGACGATGGCGTCATGCTTGTCGTCAAGCGCTTTGAGGAGATTGTCCTCGACATCGTTGCCGGTCAGTAGTCCGAATGTGTCTCCGAGACTGTAGATTGGGTTTGCAAGCGCCTGGTTCAAGCCTGAGTAGGGGAGGTAGGTTGTCTTGACGTTGAAGTCGAATCGTTGCTTGAGTTGGGCGATTTCTGGGATGCATTGGAAATCCGTGAGCGCGAGGACATTGGGCTGGGTGCCTTTTGGGAGTGGCTTGCCCCATTTGATATGGGGTGTTTCCGTGACGTTGTCAAAATTCCTCAGGTTGATTTGCTGGATTGAGCTTTCCCGTTGCTTGACGAGTGGGGTGATGGCCCATTGCTGGTCGCTTTCGCCGAAATTGACTATTTGGTTGAGCCTTGCCAGTTCGTCTTGCCCGTTGGCGAGGATCACTTCGAGTTCGAGGATGCCTTCCTGTTCCAGGGTGACGTTGGCGGTGAAGTCCTTGGTGCCGAACTTGCCGAATTCAAGGGTGTTGGTTGTAAGCTGCGTCCAGTTTACCTCTCCGCTTTTCCTGGTGTTGAGGGCTGCCTGGACGGTTCCTGCCTTGCCGTTGTAGATGATGACCTTCAGTGGGACTTGGTCGCCGGGTTCGGGAGCCGCCTTCAGGACCTTGATGTCGCCAACAAGCCCGTTTCCTGCGCCGCAGACGGCATCCAGGCCGGTAAAGGCAATGAATTCGACGGATGTCTTCGCTTGCTTGCCAGCCTCGATCGACATGGGGATCATTCGCCATTCCAAGGTCGGTATCTTGTCCTTTGAGAACCAGCTGTAGAATGCGTGGACTTGTGCGTAGTCCATGGCGATCGCGATGCCCTTGCCTGATTTCGCGGCGCAACCCAACCAGCCTCTGGCGGGATTGAAGACCCACAAGTCCAGGGGGCGCTTGCTGGGGGCTATGGTCTTGATTCCTTCCTTGGTCGGGTAGAAGTAGGTCGTTTCCTCGCCCAAGACGCCAAGGTTGTGGTGGAGCAGGAAGGCGTAGTTGAGGGCGGACATGGCGTCGGGAAGGTTTTCGAACGCATAGTCCAGCTTGATGATCGTGGTGTTGTTTTGGAGGGTATAGGTTTTGACGACGTTGAGGAAGTCGATTCCGCCGCCTTTGTGATTGCCTGAGAAGGTTGCGACATAGCTGTCTTCGGTCAATTTTTTGTTGAACAGGAATGGTTTTTCCCTGAGGAAGAATCTGGATTTAGGTATGTTCCAGAGGTTTTCAGTTGTCGAACCGATTGTTTCCGGGTTGGTGAGGTTGACATTTTCCGGCTTGAAGGTCAGGCTCATCATCCGTCCGCCGAGTTCAGTGAAATCGACTGCGAATACATCGTTTTCGACTCTATGGCAATCGACCTTTAGGTTTTCGTAGTAGATGGTTTTTTCGTTGAAGGCGAGCAATTGCGTACTGGCCAGAAGTGTCATGAGAAGGCAGATGTTTTTCATTTGGGTTCTCGATTGATTTCGTTTTCTGATTGTGGGTATTTGCCGCAGATTCTGATTTCATTGATCATCATATGCGCATCGCCGCTTGCTTTGATTCTGATTCTGCATGCTTGCCCGACGTCGTCGATTCTGTAGGTATAGGGTTTGCATGTTTCATCGATCAGCTTTGTATCCGGCTCGAGTGGCTTGTAGTATGCCGGGATGATTTTGATTGGGGTAAATGAACCATTGCCTGAGTCGACCATGACGACCAGTTCCTTGAGCATGTACCATTTGGTATGCTTTTGGGCTACGATTTCGACGAAGTCCACCAATGCCGTATGGCTGAGGGAGCAGGTGATTTCCCTGGGGGAGTCTTTCCAATGTGCTCCTGTCTGGATGATTCCGTCATTCAGGCAATTGGGTTTGGCTTCCTTGGTGAAGCGGTCGTATTCGTAGATAAAGTCCAGTTCGTTGTGGTAGGCTTGGATCTTCTTTTCGCGGAATGCTCTTCTCGCGAGGATGCGTGGTTCTGGCGCATGCTTGTCTTCGTCGATCGGCAAAGGATTGAGGTTTTCATTGAGGTTGAAGAGGGTTCCGGGCAATCGGACGGCATTGCCTTTTACAAGTTCGCGCACGTGGCTTCCATTGAGTGCGACATCGTAGAAAGCGATTTCATCGATGATTCCGTTGAATGGCGGTTCTGCGTGATTGGCGCTATTTGATGCGATGTAGAGTTCCTTGAGATGGAATTGGTCTGGGATGTAGGTTCCTTCGGAATGGGCGCGGAGCAAGCCATTCAGGTAGATGTTGACGAATGAAGTGTCCTTGTGTTTTCCCCAGACGCAGAGGAGGTGATGCCATTTTGGGATGGTCAAATCTTGGTCGACAAGCTTGACGTTGCCCTGTCCCTTGGCATCCTTGATGGTGAAGGTCAGTTGGTTGCCTGCCAGGCGGAGGGTGAAGAATTGCGGGGAGTTGTTGCCGCCGCTAAGCAGCATGGCAGGTTTGGCGGAGTCTTGTTTGGGAAGGAACCAGCAGGAGAGGCTGCCTGAATTAAAGTCGCGTCCTTCCACAAGGATTTTAGCCTTGCCTGCCAGTCCTTTGTCGATGAAGCCGTCAACCCATTCGGCTTGGCAAGTCAGGGATATGAACATTGAGGCTAACAACAAAATCAGGTACATCGTACGCTCCTGGAAAGGAAAATTGTATCAGGTTACGATACTCCATCTAACTGAAATTCCTAACTGGCTTAAGGAATCCTGGGGTTGAGTGTGGTATTTTGCTTGGAAGTCTTTGCCATGTTTAGCCGCTTGAGCGGCGACACTGTTTGAGTACGAGCACCCCGGGTGCCCGTACCTAAAACCGTCCCATCCTGCAACAGGGCAAATTTACCTGACCCGTCCCGACTTGGAACGCCCTAGTTTCGCCGCTAAAGCGGCGACACTGTTTGAGTACGAGCACCCCGGGTGCCCGTACCTGACCCCGTCTTGTTCTGCAGTAGGGCAAATCTAGCCGGCTGGCCATGAGGATGATCGTGCCGACCAGATCCAGACCTTGATCCGAACCTTCAAGGACGAACCATACGTCGTCATTTCAGGTGATTTCAACACATGCCTGCCGCTTTTTTTTGGGGGGGGAGGGGGAGGAAGTAAGGCGTGGAAGGGTGAAAAGTTACCCTCCGTTGTGCCTGGTTTCGTATTCCTTGACCTGCTCTTCGATCGTCTTGTTGACGCGAAGCTTGACGGCTTCGCCAACTGCCCTGATGCCGTTCATCACGGCTTTGCCATCGGAGATTCCGTGTCCGATGATCACGACTCCCTTGACGCCCAGCAACGGGGCGCCGCCGACTTCGGAGTAGTCCGTGCGTTTTCTGAAGTCCTTGAATGCGCCCTTTGAGATCAACGCGCCAAGTTTCCAGGTCAATTTGCTCATCAGGGACTGCTTGATCATCTTGCCCATGGACTTGGCTAGTTGTTCGGCGGATTTCAGGATGACGTTGCCGACGAATCCATCGCAAAGAACAACGTCGACATTGCCCGAAAAGAGGTCGTGCCCTTCGACATTGCCGATGAAGTTGATCATTTTGGCTTCCGCGAGGAGCTTGACTGCGGCTTGCGTCAGCTTGTTGCCTTTGCCTTCCTCGGTTCCGTTGCACATGACCCCGACCCTTGGATTTTCCTTGTGCATAATCGACTTGGAGTAGATCGAACCCATGATCCCGTAGTGGAGGAGATTGATCGGCGCGCAATCGACGCTGGCTCCGGCGTCCAAAAGAAGGAAGGCGCCAGTTTCCGAGGGAAGGACAGCAGCGATGCCCGGACGTTCGATGCCGGGCAGCATCGAAAGCCTGAAATAAGCGGAGACGACGGTCGCTCCGGTGTTACCAGCGCTGAAGACGCCGCGGGCGCGACCTTCACGAACTAAATTCATCGCGACGTTGATCGACGAATCACGCTTGCTGCGAACCGCGGAGACGGGATGGTCGTCCATTTCGACGACCTGTGACGCATGGACAACCTCGATGCGCGGATCGCCAAACTTGCCGATCCGACGCAATTCCATCTCGACCTTTTCCTTGTCTCCGACAATAAGAATCCGAAACGCGTCCCCGTGGGCATCCAAGCAGAGTCCGACCCCATCCACAATGGATGAAGGCGCGTAGTCGCCGCCCATTGCATCGACGGCGACTGTGATGGTTGACTCCTGGCTGGATCGGTTTGACATTGTCTACACGACTCCAAAAACTTGATGTTGAACCCGCGTCCGCCAAGGCGCTGACTGCGTTTCGGCCTTGTGGCGATAAAAGCCCGTATTGGGCGCTTGCTACGACTTAGTCGTCTTGCTTGATGGTGAGGACTTGCCTTCCGTCGTATATACCGCATTTTTTGCAGACGCGGTGCGGGAGGCAGGGTTCTCCGCAGTTGGTGCAGAGGGTAACCTGGACGCCTTTATAGCGGTTTGCGGCGTGGCGGGTGCGGACCCTGCGCTTGCTTACTTTGCTCTGTTGAACAGCCATGACTCATTGCTCCTTGGTTCTTCTCGGTCTTCGCGGTTGCCACCGCCTCGGCCACTTGGTTCCTATTTGGATTTTGAACAATCTCAAAACTTACAATTTCAACTTGTCGAGCGCGGCCCAGGGGTTGCGCTCGTCCTCTTCTTCGCCTTCCTGGTTGCAACTGCAAGATTCCTCGTTGAGGTTCGCTCCGCATTTTGGGCAGAATCCCTTGCAGTCATCCGAGCAACGGCAGGATTGCGGAAAAGCAATTAATATATCCTCTCTAATGTCGTCAGTCAAGTCAATGACTGTTCCAATTGCCTTTTCATATCGATGGCAAACGTCATCCGTCTCGATGTTAAGGGTGAATGTCTCGGCGCACCTGTCGCAGACGGCATCGACTGCGACGTCGAGTTTCCCGGTGATCAGGAAATCTTCTGCGAGTTGCGTGACATGGAGGCTGAAGTTGATCGGGTTGGGGAATTGGAATCGGTCGTCCTCTTCGGCGCCGAGGCTTTGCATCGTCGTCTGCCCTTCCCAGTCGACTCCCTGCGAGGGCAGGTCAGTCGCCTGGTAGGTCAGCCTGTTGTTCGAATCTGTTTTCCTGCGGTTCATGTTGTTGCCTTTATCCTTAGGTGGTGATTTTTGTCCTGTAATATAATATACATTGTCAAGTTGCGGCTGTCTTGTTTTTCCTTGCGTCGTGCGTTGGCGTGAAAAAACGGCTTGTCGATAAGCCGATTTAAATTGAAAGTTGGGGTGTTTGGATATATATTTAACTTTTGTTGAAAATCCGGCCGAATCATTGTGCCGCGTGGTGCATTCAGTTGGAAGTACAAACCACATTAAAGGAACAAAGAATGGACATCAAAGACCTGAAAAATGCCGATTTGAAAGAATGGCTCCAGTACTGGATTGACCTTGCTACGCCAGACCAGGTTGTGATCTGCGATGGTTCGCAGGCACAGTACAACGAGATTTGCAACATGATGGTGGCGAGCGGCGCCTTCATCAAGATGAAATGGCCTTTGAACTCGTATTTCGCCCGCAGTGACAAGAGCGATGTGGCTCGTGTCGAGGAGCGTACGTTCATCTGCGCCAACAAGAAGGAAGACGCGGGTCCGACGAACTACTGGAAGGATCCAGCCGAGATGAAGGCCGAATTCGCGGAACTGTTCAAGGGCGCGATGGTCGGCCGTACCCTGTACGTGATTCCCTTCTCGATGGGCCATCCGGATTCCCCGATCGCCAAGTACGGCATCGAGTTGACAGACAGCCCCTACGTCGTCGTGAACATGTGCATCATGACCCGTGTTTCGACTGAGATCCTGAAGCGTGTCGACGACGGTCGCGAGTTTGTGAAGTGCGTGCACTCCGTCGGTTATCCTCTTGATGGCGACAAGGCTGACATTCCCTGGCCCAGCGCTCCAGTTGAGAAGAAGTACATCACCCACTTCCCCGAGACCCGCGAGATCATCTCCTACGGTTCCGGCTACGGCGGCAACGCCTTGCTGGGCAAGAAGTGCTTTGCCCTTCGTATTGCTTCTGTCCAGGCTCGCGACGAAGGCTGGATGGCCGAGCACATGCTGATCTTGAAGCTGACATCCCCCGAAGGCGAGGTCAAGTATGTTGCGGCGGCATTCCCGTCAGCCTGCGGCAAGACGAACCTTGCGATGATGGAGCCGACGATTCCCGGCTGGAAGGTCGAGACGATTGGCGACGACATTGCCTGGATGAAGTTTGGCGAAGATGGTCAGCTGTATGCGATCAACCCGGAAGCCGGTTTCTTTGGCGTTGCTCCCGGCACGTCGATGAAGTCGAATCCGAATGCGATGCGCACGATCAACCGCGGCAATACGATTTTCACGAACTGCGCGATGACTCCGGAAGGCGGCGTCTGGTGGGAAGACCACGACAGCAAGCCCGAGTTCCTGGTTGACTGGACTCGTCGTCCCTGGACTCCTGCGAAGGGCACGAAGGCTGCTCATCCCAATGCCCGTTTCACGACTCCTGCCGCCCAGTGCCCCGTGATCGCCCCCGAATGGGAAGCCCCCGAGGGCGTTCCGATTTCGGCGTTCCTGTTTGGCGGTCGCCGCAGGACTGTCGTTCCATTGGTCAACGAGGCAATGAATTGGGAGCATGGTGTATTCATGGGTGCGACGATGGCATCCGAGATGACCGCCGCTGCCTTGGGCGGTGCCGGCCAGCTTCGTTTCGATCCGTTTGCGATGTTGCCGTTCTGCGGCTACCACATGGGCGACTACTTCAAGCACTGGCTGAACATCGGCAAGCACAAGGGTGCCAAGCTGCCGAAGATTTTCTACGTGAACTGGTTCCGTCGCGGCGAAGACGGCCATTTCCTGTGGCCTGGCTTCGGCGACAACAGCCGCGTTCTGAAGTGGATCTTCGGTCGTTGCAACGGTACCGCAAAAGCGAAGGCGACCGCCATCGGCAATCTGCCTGAGGCAGGCTCGCTTGACCTGAACGGCCTCAACATTCCCGAAGCGGACCTGAAGGCTCTGCTCGAGGTTGATTGCAAGGGCTGGAAGGACGTTCTGCCCCAGATCGAGGCGCACTTCGAGAAGTTCGGCGCCAAGTTGCCTGCCGAAATGAACAAGCAGCTTGCCGACCTGAAGGCTCGCCTTGGCTAAAAAATCAGCAAGCCATTCGTTGAGTGGCTGAGGTTACGTAGAATCGGGACGGCACACGGCTGAACAGAGGTGTGTAGCCGCCCCGATTTTTCTTTTGTCTGCTTGACAAAATTGATGCAGGAGCACAAGGGATTGAACTTATGAAGCGTGATGATCTGGTATCTGGATTTCGGAAGGTTATCGCTTGGTATCGAACCAAGCCAAAGGAGTCGGTTCTTGTGACCGGCGGCGTATTGGCAGTCGTGATCGTTCTTTTTACGATTGGCTCGATGCTTACAAGCTGGCGTCGCTTCGAATTGCCTTCTGGTTATTTGAGCGTCTTGCTTCCCGAGGCTCCGGCGCTTGTAGAGCAGAATACGATTCCGGGTTTGAGCCTATGGTCGATGCAGACCGAGGACATCGCCGTGACATTGGGCAGCGTGACGTTGACAAGCACCGACGATCCAGCCAAGTCTTGCCTGGCTACCATCAATTACGTGCAACAGGCAATTGCGAACAATCCTATGTTTGACAAGTCGGATTTCAAGTTGAATCGTCGTCGGCATCGTGGCTATGACCTGGAGTATTTGATGGGTTTGGCCAGCTTGAAGCAGGAATCCGGTGGCGGTACGACATACTTGGAGGGGCTGTTCCACACGACCCCGTCCTGCATTGATTTCGTGTATGCGCACTACAGTTCCAATCGCGGACGCGATGTCTGGAATCGGATTGCGCAAAACCTGAATCCCCGCTGACAATACTTTTTTGAGCCAGAGGGTGAAGATAAAAAAAGCCCGCCGGACGGAGTGTTCGGCGGGCGCTTTGTTTTTTGAGGGACGGATTTACCTGTAAGCTTTTCGTGTTTCCGGGTTGTAGAGGAGTTTGATGAAGAGGCCGCCTACGACTGCCCGTGCCTGGAAGCCGACCTTTTTGGCGTTTGTGGTTTCATACCAGTCTGTCAGCGGGACGCGGTCGGGAGTTTCCTTTAGGAACTTGATGGTTGGCGCTAGGATCGCCTGGAAATCCTCGTCGTTTTTCGCCAATGAAGCCGACCAGATAATCCAATCAAGTTTGGTGTATGTCTTCCTGCAGTCAAGGGGCAGGCCGAACTCATTGAGTTTTTTCAGGTAGAGCTTGACCTCTCGTTCCTTGACTTCGTCAGGAAAGAGGTTGAGGTTGAGGAGCTTGTCCCAAACGAGATTGTACTTTTGGCTCCATGTGCCCGGTCGGTCAAAGGCGAGGCGATATGCGCCGTGGTCGTCGAGAGCGTCGACCTGCCATTTTTCCGCAGCATTTTTAGCGGCATTCATGAATTGGTCGGCAATGTCTTGCTTGCCAAGCGCCTTTGCGATCTTTGAGAATGCCGCCATCGCCATAATCGCCTTGATCGAGAGGTTTGTATTGTGTGCAAGGTGTCCTGCAAAGTCATCTGTACAGAGTTGGTTTTCCGGGTCGTATCCTTTTTCGAGGAGGTAATCTGCCCATGTTTTGAGCAGGTTCCAATACTTTGCAACGAAATCGATGTCCTTTTCGAATTCGAGGAGCGCTCCTGCGAGGATCAGCATGTTGCCGGATTCTTCGACGGGCATTTGGTTGATCTCGCTTTTTTCGCCTCCTCCGTAGACCTGTCCGTTAGCCAGCGGGTATGTGCCCAGGTCGTGCGGGGCGAAGTTGAATTTCCACCTGTCGAGGGATGCGTATTCGAGGATTGGAATCATCATCCCCTTGAGGAGTTTCGGTTGTGTAAGCAGGAAGAGCGGTGCCGATGGGTAGGTGATATCGACGGTGCAGATGCATCCGTTGGAGAAGTTTTCCTTTGAGAAGAAGAGCGGGGTTCCGTCTGCTGCCGCGACGAGCTTATGGGCGGCGATTGCCTGTCTGTAGGCGATTGCGCATAGGTCTGCGTAGTCGTCTCCGCCCGCAGCGGCGCAATCTGCAAGGAGCTTGTCGTCAAAGGCGATGCATTCGTCCCTGAGTTGCTGGAATTGGTCTTCGGCGTCATTGAGCATTTCTGCGAATGTCATTCCGTCCTTTTTCCAGTATGCATCGAGTCTTTGCCTGAGGAATTCTAGCGAGTGAATATCGTCATATGCGACGATCAGGTGAGCTGAATCGCCTGACCCGGGTTCGACGATGAGGTCGAACGCTGTTGCGGCCGCGAGTTTCGGGTGCCTGATCGTGCACGTCGGTTCCAGGAAGTCATTTTGCGGAAGTAAACCGCTGTCCTTGAAAGTCGACCTGAGTTCCGCCCTTGGGGCGAACGTCGCGTCTGGCGAGAACTTGTGCGGGAATCCGAGGTAGACTCGTCCCCATTCGATTCTCAGGTTGTCTCCGACCTTTTGGAGCATCTTGGGTTGAGCCGGCGTGAACGAGAGGAGTCCCATCGATTCGATTGCGAAGCCGGCTGGGCTGACTTCGTCCTGGGCATCGTTGACGCACAGTTCGCCTGCCAGGTCAAGGTAGATTTGGACGTCATGGGGTTGGTTGTCCATTGCCTCCAGGTCGTAGACCACGTAGGTGAGCGACCTGGAGAGGATGTCGAGTTTATGGGGGAGGGCAGGAGTCAAGAACGTCAATGTCAGCTTGACCCCGTCTTGCTTGAAGGTATAGATCGTTCTTGTCGGCGTGACATTGACCGAGGTTTGTGTCATCTTGTCGATCCCGCCAGGCGCTCCCAGGTATGCGTACGGCTTCTCGTCGATTCTGATTATTCCACAAAGTTCATGGTTTGTCCCTGTCCAGTGTTTAGACCAGGATTCGTTGAGGTTGTCCGTGGCGCTCCAGATTGAGAAGTATGGGTCGTGGGTAACGAGCGGGTATGACGGGTATCGCATGGTGTGTTTTCTTTTCCGTTATGTGGGGGGATTAGCTGATTGCCTTGGCTGCGGCGAGGATTCTCTCGATCATTGCGTTTGTTTCGTCCTGCTTTCTGTTGGGATGTGTTCCGATCAGGACGGTTCTATTGAGGATATCGAGGGACTTTTGGCAGGAGTCCTTTTTGAGATCCATTCTGCAAACTTGGTTTTCGGGGAGGTTGTATGGGTTGATTGCGGGGTGCGGCGCGCCTTGCTTATCGAAGATCGGATCCCATTCGGTGTAGACATGGCGACCGGTCTTGCCGGCGATGGTGCAGGGGTAGAGTTCGACGAATTTGAGGGTGGTTTCTGCGTCTGGGAGCTGGAAAGCCGCATGGGTACCGCATTCGTATTCAAGCGAGTTTGCCTTGGCTTGGGTCAGGATCGTGCCTTTGAGGGCATTGATGATCTGGATCTTCTGCTTTCTCATTTCCTCGACCATTGGCGTGATCCTGTCAAGCTGGACATTGAGGATTGCGCCTTCGATTTCGGAGGCGCGGGCGCCTGGAGCGGCAAAGAGCGGGATGGACTTGTCCCGCCCTTCCCAATAGAACCTACAGCAGTCGATCATGCATGCGATCTTGTCTGCGGCGACATCTTCCGAGGTCACTGCACATCCGCCTTCGCCCGCTGTCATGTTCTTGTAGAAGTTGAAGCTGAATGCGCCTGCGTTTCCGATTGAACCGGCCTTGCGCCCCTTGTAGGCGCCGCCGACGCATTGGCAGGCGTCTTCAATCACCTTGAGGTTGTGCTTTTTGGCGATGGCCATCAGGGCATCCATGTCGCAAACCATTCCCCACATGTGTACGGGGATGATCGCCCTCGTGTGCGGGCCGATCGCCGCCTCGACGGCGGTTGGCGAGAGGGTCACGGACTCGTCGATATCGACGACCACCGGGATGGCTCCTGCCGCCAGGACTGCGATTGCCGTTGCGATGTAGGTACAAGCCGGGACGAGGACTTCGTCTCCAGGTCCGATACCTTGAGAGACCAATGCGGCATGGAGGGCCGTGGTGCCGCTGGAGGTCAACATCGCATATTTGACCCCCAGGAATTTGGCGTACCTTTCCTCAAATGTGGCGCAGGCGGTGCCGATTCCATACCTGAACAATTTTCCGGTCAGGAGGACTTCTGAAATGGCGTCGATTTCTTCTTTTCCGACTTGATACATTGGAACCCTCGTTGCTTGAATGATGGATTGGTAATGCAGTTGACAACTGCCAGAAAAACGATGTTTGGGAAGTCGTTCCCGAAAATTTCTACAATAATATATTAAGGGATTTTTTCAAAGGATTTGATGTTGTCCTAAAAAACATTTGTCAGATTAATGAATGGCATTGAAAAAAGTGGTTCTCATGCCGTCTTTTTGAGATACTAAATATAGTGGCGGAATTATTGAAATGCGTCAGTCGCGCCTTTACAAGGCGCCCGGCATGGGGGCATCCTACCCCCGGGCTAAAGCCCGGGGTTAAGCATGGTCAGGCGCCGACGGCGCAAAGTCTTTGGCGCGAACCAGCCGTCCGCAATCCACACGGGCGAAACCACGGATTAGATAAGAACGATAGTTCGGACTTGTCGTCATGGTTTTTTGTAATGCATTGCGCTGCAAGCGTTTAACGATGCTTAACCCCAGGCTTCAGCCTGGGGATGGAAAAAACGCCTGGAGACCGTGCCTTGTAAAGGCACTTCAATCATAAGGCATCAACTGCTTTTTTAGGATTAAGCACAATTAACCGCCTGTGGCGCAAGGCGTTATATGGTTCTGTTTGGCTAGGGATGCACCATTTTTAGCCGATTAAATTCCGCCACCGTTTGAGTACGGGCACCCCGGGTGCCCGTACTCAGGTTGTCATGGTCTCAACTGCTTTCTTTTAGGGTTATATCACTTCCCCTGTTCGAGTTCGACTCCGAGTTCTTTGAATTGCGCTGCTGCATTGAGGAATGAGGCTGTGATCCAGAAGACAGTCCATTGTTCAGCGTATCCGCCCCTCAGTACGTCAACGGGTTCGAAAGGCGGTCTTTGGGCGTAGTTGGTCTGTTGGATTTGCTCGCCTTGGCTTCCGTATGGATCGAGGAGCTGTCCGCAATTGACGAACATTGGGATTGCGAGTTGTTGCCAATCCTTTCTGTTGAGCGCCTTTCCCAGTTTCCAGAGGAGGGGCGTGACGAAGACACCGTAAACGTCCAGGTGCATGTTTTGAACTGAGACGGCAGTCCAGCCCCTGCTGAGGAAATGGTTGTCTGCGAGTCTTCCCGGAGGCATTGGGATGTCCCAGAGTTGGAGGTAGGTGAGGAATACTTGCGTTGCGTGTTCAGCGGCTTTCAGGTACTTGTCGTCTCCCGTCATTTCCCAGACGGCGTGGAATGCGGTCATTGCTGCGACTGCGCCTTCCTTGTCTTCGCATCGCGCATCGAGCGTTCCTCCCCAGTAGGGTTCCTGCATGCTGAGGTGCCGTTCCATGTAGTGGTCGGCAAGTTTGATCGCTGCTTGCTTGAGCTTGTCGTTCTTGAGTATCCTGGCTGCGTTTGCCAGCGGCGCTCCCAGGAAAGCCTCGTTGGTCGATACTGGCTTCCAATCGTCCTTGAGGATTCGATTGGCGAGTGCGTCCGTTGCGTTTTTTAGGAAATCGAGCCACTTTTGCGGTATCTGCTGGTTGTTTTTGATTTTGAGAAGCAGTGCCGAGGTGAAGGTTTCGAGGGTTTGCCCTTGGGAGACGAAGTTTCTGTCCGTCCAGGCTTTGGTTTCGATGTCGTAGCGTACGCAGAACCCGTTTTGGTCGATTGGCGAGTTGCACAGGAAGTCGTAGGATTCTCTTGCCCTGAGTTCCCAATCTTGGTCGCCGCAGTCTTTCCCGAGTATGGGAGCTGCGTATCCGAAGGTTTCGTTGCGTCCGCACCAACCATAGACGATTGCTTCAGGCTTGACTCCTGTTGGGTGGAACAGGCTTCCGTATACATCGCCTTTTTTGTAGTACCTTGTCATGGCGTAGCGGTATTTTTTACGTACGAGTTCGTGGGAGTCGATTGGCACCGTCGTTGGTTTCCAGCGTTTGATCGCCGTATCCATTGGTTGGAGGAAACCAGTACCCTTTTTGGCGACGATTTGTGTTTGGATGGCGAATGACTTGTCCACGATGGCGTTGTCGTGGAGAGCGATGCATGCATTGTCGAGGAGCAGCCATCCTGGCTGGGTAGCCTTGACCATGCCGTCGCCCTTGTTTCCATGGACGTATCCTGAGTATGCGGCGAGTTCGGTGCTGTCTTGGAGGTATTTTGCTCCCAGCGACCACCATAGGTCATGCCGCTTCGGTGCTGGAGCCAGCGATGGGATCGTGTGCAGCGTGGCTGTCCTGCCGTCGTCTTGTTCCGCCATTGCGAAGGGGACCGGGAATCTTGTTTCCTCGTAGAATCCCTTGCTTCCTAGTTGGTGGTCGATTTGCGGGACGCATCCGCTTTTGATTCCCGATGGATTTCCGTAGTAGAAGATTCCCGGGAGCAGGAGGTTTGCGCCGAAGCCCGGTTGCTGGAATCTGATTGAGAGGGTCGTATTGTCCTGCGTTGTTCCGTTGTACGACCAGCGCCTTGTTACTCGCCAGGCATTGTCCTTGAAGCTGAAGGCGTCCCTAAGCGTGCATTCTCCGTTGGGCAACTTGATCTTGCCATGCAGGATGAATCCGTCGTCGAGTTTTTCCACGGAATCGATGCTTGCGTGATGCCAGTCAACGGGTTTTTCGTTTTGCCAACCTGTGGCAATTGACCAATGTCCTTCGTCTGGTGACTTTAGAAGGGTCTTGTTTTCAGCCGTGATTTCGATTCCCTGTTTTGTTACTTTGAGCCTCGCTCCGTTTTTTGTTTCTGTGTACATCATGTTGTTGCTTTTGCTTTGGTTTTCTATGTTTGGTGGATTGAGTTTGGCGGAAGCGGACCTGTAGTCGAGCAGGAATATGGCGTTGTGTCTCGGGGGGACGACCGTTTTGAATGCATTTCCGGCGATTTTAATCGTTCGTCCATTGATGAGATCGATGGCTTCTGTTGCGTTTTGGAATTGGGTCGGGACTTGGATTTTCAGGTTTGCGTAGTCGTCCTGATGTGGGTTTGGGATGATGAAGATCGCCTTTCCCTCGGCGAATCGTACGTAGGCTGACAGTCCATCCAGTCCTTCGACATTGACTTTCTCGATATTCGTGTCTCTATGGTAGATTGGGAAGAACGCAAAGATGTTCGGGTAGGTTCTTCTGATTTGCAGTGCCTTTTTGACGTCTTCCATGAAATGGGCGTTTTTTGGAAGGTTGGCAAGATTGAAGTCGACATCTTGGCCATGGATGACCATTCTGGGCGAATCGAGTCCGAATTCGTCTCCCTGGAACCAGATTGGGATGAACGGCGCCATGATTGCTGCGTAGTTGATTTTGATTCTGTCTCCGCAGACATTTCGCTTTTGGAAGTCATGGTTGGTGATGCAATTGGGATAGAACCTGAAGGTTCCTGCCAGATGCGTGTCTTTTCGCTGGTGTTCTTGCGGTCCTAACGCCTTTCCTGTTTTGCATGCTTCGACGATATCGATCAAGCCATCAGCGAAGAAGTTGACTGGTTCGACGTATACCTTGCCTCGGTGATAAGCCGTGTAGTCCAGCACGCCGTCCTGCTCCATGTCAAAGGCGTCTTTCCTATGGTTGCTGTCTTCGGCGATCAGGATGATTTTACGATCCTTTTCGAGGAGTCGTTCCCTGATTTCCTTGAAGGTATCGTATCCACCGTGATGTGGTTCGCAATCGCACCTGAATCCATCGGCGTTCGAATCGAGGATGAGCTTGACTGCTTGCTGGATGTACCATTCCCTGAATTCTTGGTTTTTCCAATTGAACGCCTCGTTTCCCCATGCTGTTCCGCTAAACCATTCCGGCTTGTCCTTGACGAGTTGCGAGTTTTTCATCGCTCCCCATGAAATGAGATCGAGGATGATTCGGATGTTGTTTGCGTGGGCGTCATCGACGAATTTCCTGAGTACTTTCCGGGCTTGGTCCTGGTCGTTTGTTTCTGCGAGTTCCGGATCGATTCGATGCAATCCGCAGTTTCCGTAGCCATTTCCACCCGGTCCTTTTTCGTAGATTGGCACGACCCAGAGGGCGTTGACTCCGAGCGATGCGTAGTGCTTGAGCATAGGAGTCGCCTTGGGGATCGTTCTGGCGAGCGAGTTGGTTTCAAGCCTGACTTCCGTGATGACGAGTTCCTTGATCCAATCTGGCGAGAGCAGTGTTTTTTCCGGGTTTGATGGTTCCAGCTGGACTTTCTCGTCAGGCTTGTATGGTGGCAGGAGCTTGGCGTTGTCGAGCTTGTCCCTTTGGAAGATGTAGTTGATGTTGGTATTGGTTGGGACGGACCAGCTATTGTCGCCTGCGAATTGTGTGACGAGCCTGTGGGTCGCTGTCTGGAGCGCATCCGGCGATCCTGCTTCGACGAGCACGTCTCCCTTGGCTTCGATCGTATAGTCCTTG
>JAGVUR010000208.1 GCA_019136135.1 Verrucomicrobiota bacterium | reverse complement strand
CCTGGGCCGTCTCGAAAGAAAATTATGGTTTTGCACTCAGCAATCCTAAGTCGAGTATTGGCTGCTACTCCACTTTGAGGACGGAAACAACATTACCTCCGCATTAGGCTGCAGCCGTCGCCTGAAAAAGTATCTGCCAGACTATGACAAAGGGATTCCTGCCCACCTTTTCACTCCAGAACGAATTAATCAGGCAGTGCAACGGGCAAAGAATCGAGACCAACCGCCCTGTGTTGATTGGCCGCGAAAAACAGGAAGTACCGTCTATCGTTTAATTGAACGTATTCGCGAAAATACTCCCTAAAAAAATCGCTGCCTAGCACCCCCAGCCTGAATGCAGTTTTCAAGGTTCCCAGAGAGTCGAAAATATAGAGCGAGAAATGATCCCCGACTGGGATTCCGAACAGGTTGGAAATCAACATCGACAGAGCAATGCCCAACAGCACTGTTTCTGACAAGAGCCAGCTCAAGGAATTCAGCTGCGTGGAAAGCATCGACATCGGCGCCTACAGCACGTGTCGGCATCGCTGCCTCTACTGCTACGCAAACCATAACCCGGAAAAGCTCACCGCCAATTCGCAAGCCTATAATCCCGATTCGCCAATACTCTGTAGTAATATCAGTCCCGATGACAAGATCACGCTGCGACCAATGAAACGATGCGTGGATAAGTCTCAGGGCTTGTTGCTATGAGATGGCTGAGACGTGTCGTACGCCTCGAAAGTGGCGGCGTTGAGTTTTGTACAATGTTCTCTACACAAGGAGTACTGAAGGGTGAAGTTATCAGGGATTTTCCATATCATTTTTTGACTTGATAGGGAGAGAAATATGGGTTCATAGTTTTACTTGAGTTACCCATAGTTATCCAATTTTCCAATCATCATTCATCCTGCCCTGAAGATGTGTTCACGATGGTAGTCCAGGAATGTCTTGTCAGGCATAAATTTCTCTGGACGGGTGATGAGATGTCCCTCATAGTCCAGGATAAATGATAGCTGGGTAATTCTAGGCAACTTTGGCGAGATAACGACCTTTAGGGATTCGTCCAAGGTAATCAATCCCCGGTCGAATGCTTTGTCGTGCAGGGCATTCAAACACAGGCCGTTATGCGGATTGAGACGGTTGCCCATGTCGGCAGCCCAGGGTTTAATGTGGCTAGCTACAAGCAGTTCCGACTGGTTGATGCCAGTAACGCAACAGGTGTCGGAAAAGTTGCTCAGGACAATCTCCCTGAAGATGTGCTGATGCGTTCGGACATTGACATTTGCAGTGGCATCCCTTGCTGAGTAGTCCACGATGGTTTCCACAACTGGAGCAGTTCCGTGGAGAATTGCCTGGACTTGCCTGTCAGCCTCAAGCATCATTTCCTCACTGGCAAAGTATTCATGCCAAATTTCAGCGTCCAAACGGCTATATGATCGCAGACCAGTACGTTCCAGATCTGGATCAATTGCTGCGAAATTGCCCAGTTTCATTGCCACTGAACCGGCAGTACGTCCCAAATGTTCAGCAAGGCAGATAATATCAGGATTGTGCGAATGGAGACGACCAAAAGGCAGGCGCGAATACAGATTCAACGCCAGCTTAAGTTCTTCGCGTGTCCATTTCTTGCCGGTTGCCATTGCAGTGTATTATAGAAATTTTCAGAATAAAATATTACTGTTCACCAATGAGGTTGTCATGCTTGAATTTATGTGTGGTTTCGAGGAAATCAACTCCAATGGCAGGTTTGCTTTTGCTATCGGTGTTCTTGACATGCATTATACAGGAACAAGGAAGGCTATGTCATTGCGTTTTGGTACGGAGAAAAATATCTAGCACTTTCTGTTTGTCTATGGAATCTCCGCTTTTGAACACTTTGGGTATGCCTTCAAAATTGACACGTATATTTTCTTCTTTAGCACCCAGTGTGCTGGCAATCCGATAGGCTGTTTCATTTTTAGCAGATTTGAGTTCTAGGAATCCCTCGTGTGCTTTTGACGGATCGTAATCCAGTATTGTGACCTTAACATCGGGATTGTGCCTGGCGGAAAAAATCGAACGGTACATCAGGTCGTCTTCCGGCAGCGAGAAGCCTGCGAAAACAAGATGCTCGGCATGTTCGATGCAAGTCAGCATATCACGCTGGATTTCCTCCAGATAGGGAGGGTTTTCATCCTTGAATGGTGTCTGGACTAGGCGAATGTTATAATCCGATCTAATAGGTGTTTCACAGAAAAGGCATTGCCTGTCCTCTGATTTTCCTTTAGGGAAGAAAGTTTCAGAATGAATGTCCCATTTGTTTCCCATGGTCATATTTAGCTTTCCGCAATGGGGGCATTCGTACCAGTTAAAGCTGCCGTGTGGTTGGTAGAACTTTCCAAGGACAATGCGCTGGTCATATCGATGCTCAAGGTCATTCAGTCGCTGAATGATCGCTTCATTGTAGGGATACCAGATATTGCCCGAAGCCTTGTCGAAGGGCTTGGGGATGCGCTTGCAGGCAAGGTAGGTGGAGAAGTCGTTGAAAACCTTCAGCTTGACTGCAGGGCTGCCCACATAGTACTTTTTTGTATCGTTCAATTCCTTGTGGACATTGAAGATAATCCATAGAATGATCGCATCCCAATTGAAGTTGACAAAGGCGTAATCCAGGAGTCCATGTTCCCGAGTCGTGAAATCCTTGCCTTCGTTATAAGCCTTCATCTTTTGTTGCATCGCATGTTCAGCAAGTGTTTTGTAAATGGCGTAGTAGGTGTCGAGTGCTTGCCCTTTAGTGTCTAGCATTTCAGCATATTTCTTGCGGAAATAGGCTGAAATCAGCTCATTAAGCAATGACTCGGCCTGGCAAATGTCATTATGTGTCAAGGAGGCATCGCATCCTTCAACAAAAAGCTCGCGTCGGTTCTTCTTGTAGATTGCCAGAAGATTGAACACATCCTGGATGGCAAGTAACTTTTCGCCTTCTTTGGGCAAATCAGAGCCATCGTGCGCACACCGATTAGGCACAAGCTTCAGCAAAGACTTGAGTTTAGTATAGGAGTCTCGATCAAGCAACTCCCGATCTTCTTCCAATAGAAAACGCTTGATATCCTGATCATTGGCAATTTGGGTGACAAATGAAGACTGGTGGTTGCTGGTAGGCATCCCTAATGACGCCGTGGCGCCAGCACCCCATAGTATGACATTCTTCGGCCAATAAGTCATCACTATGCCTCGACTTTGATGGAGGTGATGGTGATGGGTACTTGAGGAGGATCCCCCTTGGGGGGAGTATCGACTTTAGTAGCAGTAATTGAGCATATTGTCCCTGATGTTAACAAAGACAAGAAAAGCTGAGTTGTATTATAATTTATAAGATTGATGTCAAATTTATTTTTGTTTTTATCCTCTACATTCACCGTATGCTGAATATTCGCCACATACTCTACACTTGCCTTATGCCCTTTTTTATCTCTCTCCTTGTATTCAAAGATTGGATTATTATTATCATTCTTTTCATACCAAAAATTATAATTAATCTTGTCTTCTTCCAGAAAATAATAGTCTGTTCCAGCAAGTGTCAAATATAGATTCCCGTCCTCAAGATTCACATTCACTGACTTGATTCTGCATTTTATGGTGTACTTCTTAGGCGTAGTTTCTTCACTCATGGTTGCTTACCTTCTTCTTTGTTTTGTCCTGATTTTTATGTTTTTCATGCAATTGGCGTTCTTTCCATGTAGATAGTTCGGTAGCAGGTTTAGAAGAAATCCCTTAATCTTTCTCATCAAGCTTCCATTCCAAATCTAGTTTTTGGGTTGTATCGACCATGTCGTCTTGTCCTTTCGTATGCGACTATCGGAAACAAAAAAGCCATACGGGACGGGATGCGACAAATCCCGTAGCGTGTGGCTACGACTTGCTGATTTTTCATTTGCAAAAGCAATGATGCCGAAACATTCCATAATAATCATCAATCTGCCAAAACTACTCTCCAATAGATAATAAGGAATAAATACCAAAGTTCCGAAGATTCAAGTCAAACAGTGTGTTTTTTCAGAGTCATCCCATAGACATTAAATAAACAGGCATGTACACCTGACTTTTGACATTTCCCATCGTCGAGTCATTGGCGCTGGTTCATGTGTCGCCTTTCCAAGGCTTTGATTTCGTGGGTTGCCTTGCCCCAGGCTTCGAATGCTGAATGCGGAATGCGGAATGCGGAATGCGGAATGCGGAATGCGGAATGCGGAATGCGGAATGCGGAATGCGGAATGCGGAATGCGGAATGCGGAATTGACGAACAAGCGATTTTCAGACTTGTTCGGCTCCTTGGCTTCTTGGTGCAACCTTAAACTCCACGTGACATTTTCTTTAGCGAAAATGAAAAATATTATTCAGTTTACTTGCACGATAGATGAATGAAAAAGTTGTAAATACATAAGGGAAAACAAGTTGAGAAAATTGCAAAGAATTTATTGGGGGTAGAACAAATTTTAGAAAAATGAGTTGAAAAACGAGCACGCATCATTAGATTAATTAAATTGTTTGTTTCAGAGCAAGGAGGCTTTATCGCGCGCAGTCTCCGCTTTGCCTATTATACCATGAAATAAGACGGTGTTTTCACGATACACGGGAGGGGGCTTTTTTTGCCGATTGCAGCCGATCGGCGAACTGGGAAGCAGGAATTGTGTTTGTTGGCTGGCGTCAGCCAAATAAGTTATGTACGATTCAAAGCAACAAAGTCAAGGAGAAAAAAATGAACATGAATGTCTGGCTCTATGCGGGACTGGTAGGTGGCGCCCTATCGATCTTGGCTGCCCTCGTCAACTACCGCAAGGTCCTTCAATACGATCCCGGCAGTGAGCGCGCGCAGGAAATTGCCGGCTGGATCAGGGCTGGAGCATCAACCTATCTCAAGCTTCTCTACAAAACCCTCATTGCACTGGCTATTGTCTTCGGACTTATCCTTGCTGTCGTCTTTGCCGGAGTTGAAAAGCAAAATCACGGTCTCCTGACCGCCGCCGCCTTTGCCTTTGGAGCCCTTTGCTCCGCTTTGGCAGGATGGCTTGGCATGAAGGTCGCTGTCGAAGCCAACGTACGCACCGCAGTGGCCTGCCAAGATGGTGTTCCGCAAGGATTTAACGTCGCTTTCAAGGCAGGTTCCGTCATGGGGCTGGCGATGGTGGGAGTCGCCGTTTTTGGCATGTCGCTGCTTTATCTCATCTGGAAGGATGTCGAAATCATCCTTGGTTTCAGCTTTGGGGCTTCCCTCCTTGCGCTTCTTGCCAAGGCTGGCGGTGGCATCTACACCAAGACCGCCGATATCGCCGCCGACCTGGTCGGCAAGGTGGAAGTCGGCATTCCTGAAGACGACCCGCGCAATCCTGCGGTCATTGCGGACAACGTCGGGGACAACGTCGGCGACGTTGCCGGAATGGGCGCCGACATCTTCGACAGCTACGTTGCTGCCGTCGTTGCCTCCATGTTGTTGGGAGCGTCTTTTTTCGCGAGCAACACGATCAGTTTCCAATACGTGCTTCTGCCCCTTCTTCTCTGCGTCATCGGCATCATTTCCACCTTTATCGGTCTGCCTTTCGTACGCGTCGGCAAGGACGACAAGCCGGGTCGCGCCCTCAATTTCAGCACCGTGTTCACCTGTATTGTCTTTGCTGTGCTGACCACCATGTTTTTCATCATCGTCAATCTCGCGGCTGGTGACGATCCATCCAAGCAGCTAAACTGGGGCGCTTTGATTGCGACGGTCGCCGGTTTGATCATTGCCGTCATCATCGGCTTCACCACCGACTATTTCACCAATGACGAGCACTCCCCCGTTCGCCGGGTCGCTGAGATCTCCAGCTCCGGAACAGGCTTGACCATCATCACCGGATTCAGCTACGGCTTGATTTCGATTGCTCCCGCCGTCATCGGCATCGTTGTGGCGATGATTGTCGCCTTTTTTGTTTCCCAGGCCTTCGGGCTTCCCGGCATCTACGGAGTCGGTCTTGCCGCAGTCGGCATGCTTTCCCTCACCGGCATTGTTGTTTCGAACGACGCCTACGGGCCGATCGTTGACAATGCGAAGGGGATTGCGGAGATGTCAGGCATGAGCCATGACGTTGTGGATCGCGCTGACACCCTGGATTCGGCCGGCAACACGGCCAAGGCCATCACCAAGGGCTTTTCCATCAGCGCAGCCGCACTCACTGTGCTTGCCATGTTTGCCGCCTACTGCGAAGGCATCGAGGCCTATTCCAAGAAAGCGCTGACGCTGGATCTGCTTGATCCGCTTGTCCTTGCCGGCGTCCTACTTGGTTGTGTTATTCCGGCGCTGTTCAGTGCTTCACTGATGTTGTCCGTCACCAAAAACGCCTTTACCATGATCGAGGAGATCCGTCGCCAGTTCAAGGCCGAGCCCGGCATTCTTAAGGGGACTGTTCTTCCCGACTATACGAAATGCATTTCGATTGCCAGTTCCGGCGCGCTCAAGGCATTGATCGGCCCGGCTATCTTGGCGGTCATTTGCCCGCTGTTTGTTGGTTTTGTCCTCGGTCCCGGTGCCCTTGGCGGCTTCCTCGGCGGATCGATTTTCACTGGGGTCATCTTTGCCCTTTTGATGTCCAATTCCGGCGGATTGTGGGACAACAGCAAGAAATACATCGAGGCAGGCAACTTCGGAGGTTCCGGCTCGGAAGCCCACAAGGCAGCGGTCGTCGGCGACACGGTTGGCGATCCCTTCAAGGACACTGCCGGTCCCTCCCTCAATACCCTGATCACGGTCATGAGCCTGGTTTCCACTCTTTTTACCCCCTTGATCGCCGTCTGGCATATTTTCGGATAAGCCGGAGGCAGGTTTGACGGCATCGCAACCGGTCGATCCGGCTGCGGTGCCCATCCGCGCTGCCAGTCCGCAAAGACAGGGCAAAGGAAAATCAGCACATAATATCTCTTGGGCTGTTACCTTGGTTTTTGAACGACTCCTTGATAAAAAACAGTCGGATTATTTGTACAATTTGGTACAAAGATTATACTTGATTAGTTATCAGGATTGAGCAGTGATTGGTCAGTTTGTCATTTTTCCTTAAGTGTTACAAATAGACAGGAGTTTTCTCATGGCAGATTTTTTTACGGGTATTACCGCCTTGACTTGGGGCAACATCTGCATGTTTGCCATCGGCATTGCCTTGATTTGGGTCGCGATCAAAAAGGAGTACGAGCCGATGTTGCTGTTGCCGATTGGCTTCGGCGTTATTCTGGCCAATTTCCCTGATTCCTCCGCAGTTGGCGAGCATGGTGTTCTGACCTATCTGATGAAGCATGGCATTGAGAATGAATTGTTCCCGGTTCTGATTTTTGTTTCCATTGGCGCGATGACGGACTTCGGTCCCTTGCTCAGCCGCCCGAGCATGATTTGCTATGGTTTTGCGGCTCAGCTTGGCATTATCGTCACCATGTTTCTCGCCAGGATGCTCGGATTCGATTTGGGATCCGCGGCCGCGATCGGCAATATTGGCGCGGCAGACGGTCCCATGGCCATCGTGTCCGCCGCCCGCCTGGCACCCCAGCTGTTGGGTCCCATTTCCGTGGCTGCGTACTCGTATATGGCCTTGGTGCCGCTGATTCAGCCGCCGGTCATCAGGCTGTTGACCACCAAGGAGGAGCGTCGGATCCGCATGCCTTACAAAGGGGTCAAGACCAGCAAAACGGTCAAGATTGCCTTCCCGATTGTCATCACGATCATTGCCTGTCTGATCGCGCCTGCGTGCGCGGCTCTGATTGGAATGCTGATGTTCGGCAATCTGATTCGCGAATGCGGGGTGCTGGACAGGCTGGCCCGGGCGGCCCAGGAAGAATTGGCGAACATAGTCACCTTGTTGCTTGGCATTACCATCGGTTCGTCCATGACAGCCGAGCGGTTCATGACTCGGGATACGTTGCTGATTATGTTGATGGGACTCTTTGCCTTTGTCTTCGATACTGCCGGTGGGGTTATCTATGCGAAGATTGTCAATATCTTTGCCAAGGAGAAGGTCAATCCGATGATTGGCGCGGCTGGTATTTCCGCCTTCCCGATGTCCGCCCGCGTGGTTCAGAAAATGGCGCAGGACGAAGATCCCGTCAATGTGATTCTGCCATATTCTGTTGCCACCAACGTCTCTGGACAGATTGGCTCGGTCTTTGTCGGCGGCGTGTTGCTGGCGGTCGCAACTTGGATGCTTGCCAATGGTTACGACTTGGCAGTGCCGGTGCTGCTGGATTAATTTTCAGGGGTAAGACAAAGATCACGTGTTTTTTTGCTGGCCAGGCTGGGCAGGGCAAACTGTGCGCTGCCAAGCCTGGTCAGCTTTTGCTTGGACATCCTTCGCATAAGTCGTGAACTGTCGCCTTGGCTTGCCGGCAAAGTTTGCAATCAAAACTTTTATGATTGCCATGTGGTTATGGGCGTAGTTTTCCATTGAAAGGACTATGACGAAGCAACCGAAGCAGCAATGCCTTTCCCGCAGGCAGGATGACCAGGATGATGCAACTGCTGACAACGATGCACTGGTTGCCAGCCAGATCCCAATGGTATGATGCTGTTAGTCCAATGACCGTAGAGGCAATGCCGCACAATGAGGCGATCAGCATGACCACCAACATTTTCCTGGACATCAGCAGTCCTGTAGCAGGCGGAACAGTTAGATAGCAGAATACCAGAAGCGATCCAGCCGTCTTTGCCGCAGAGGAAATCAGGAAGCCAAGCGCCACGAAAAATCCAAGTTCAATCAGGCGGACAGGCATTCCTGCCACTTTTGCCCCGTTGTTGTCAAGAAACGTATAGAGCAATGCCCGTTGGCAGAGGAGCAGAATGGCCAGCAGTGGAAGATGAACGAAGAGGATTTGCCGGAATTCCTCAGAAGAGACAAGCAGCAAATCCCCGTAAAGCAATGCCTTGACCTCCAGAAGCCCCATGCCTGAACGGGATACAAGCAGGACGCTGAGTGCCGAAGCAAAAACAAACACGCTTCCAAGAATCGCATCGCGCGGAATGCGGCATCGCTCCCAGTCGCAAGAAAGCAGGCAGACTGCCAGCAGCGTCATTGCTGATGCGCCAAGAAAAGGCGGAAGGTTGAGGAGCGAACTCATCGCAATACCGCATGCCGAACATTCTGATAGGGCGATGCTGATGAACACAAGCCTCCTAGTCAGGACGAACACGCCAAATGCACTGCAGCTGATGGCCAGAAGGCATCCGCACAGAAGCGCAATTGGGAACTCCCTGCATATTTCGATAAAGGAATCAATCATTTGTTCCTCCATACAGTTCGCGGAACGCCGCATTCGATGGCCTGATTTCAACATGGCCGTGATTGAACATGCAGACATTCCGGGAGAGCCTTGACAAGTCCTCCAGCCTATGGTGGGCAATGAGAATTGTCTTTCCATGTTGACGGTTAAGGTCGATAAGCATATTGAGCGTCGTCTCCTCGGATGCCGCATCAAGTCCCGCCACCGGCTCGTCGAGGAATATGATGTCCGAATTGCCGATGACGGCACGGGCTATCAGAGCCTTTTGGCGGAGACCTCCGGAGAGTTCGCCGAAGGTCTTTTCCTGGTGCTCAAGCAGTCCGAACTGCTCAAGCACCCCGTCAAGCCGTTCCTTCATTTTTCCGGAAAGCCAATAGGGGAAACCGCATTCGGGGTAAAGCCCCATCTCGACGATTTTGCGGACAGTGACGGGGAAGATCGGATCGATATGCTGCTGTTGCGGAACATAGCCTGGCTTTCGCTTTCCCCAAAGACGGCGGACTTGCCCGCTCTTTAGGGGGAGTAGGCCAAGCAATGCCTTGAGGAAGGTGGTTTTCCCCGAGCCGTTGCTTCCCACGAACGGCAGGAGCACGCCCCGGGCGATGTCGAGATTGACATTGTCCAGGATCGTGTCCTGACCGTATCCTAGGGAGACTCCACGGCATTCAATGATGTTGCCGTTTTGTGTCATGGTCATTTCCTAGCGAGCGCGTCGCGAAGTCCCGCAAGCACGCTGTCGAGCATGGTTATGTAGTCATCGATTCCGTCGGCGCCATTTGTGCAGTTTGCCTTGACGACGACAGTTGCCCCGCAGGCCTGAGAGACCTTCTTTGCCGCCTTGGTGTTGTAGAAAGGCTCCTGCAGGATGACCTTGACGCCGCTTTCCTTGAAATTGCGGCTGATTTTCGTAAGATGCCTTGCGCTTGGAGGCACGCCTGGCTTCGGCTCGATTTCTCCTGCAAGCTTCAAGTTGAAGCGCTTCAGGAGGTAAATCCAGCTTCTGTGGTAGGTTGCGATCTTGGCATTCTTGTATGGCATCATCCATGCATACCAGCTGTCTGGGTCAGGAGTCAGATTGTTTTTGGCAAGATAATCATCCAGCTGACCGTTTTCGCTAAGCCACCAGAGCCTGGCGCCTGATACCTTGGAGAGCAGCTTGGTTCCGAACATTTTGGTGTCGAGCTTCTGTTCAAAGGCCTTCAGGTTGCCTTGAATCTTATCCTTGTGTTCAGGATAGAGCTGGATAAGCCTGACGGCAATGCTTTTGGCAATGATGCGCCCGTTCAGGGGATCCACCCAGTAATGGGGATTGCCCGATGGATGGATGTCGCCGTCCGCACGGGAAAACTGCCCTGTGGGCACATCCAGCGGAGCGATTTTTTCCGATACGTCAAGATGGCCTGAAGTGCCGACCTGGATGCCCCGGTTCCTGGAGTCCCTGAGGACTGCGGGTTCCCAGCCGACCTCCAATTCCAGGCCTACGCGGATCCAGAGGTCCGCCTTGCTTGCCTTGGTGATGAAACTGGGACGCGCGGTCAGGTCATGCGGGTCTTCATGGCCACTTGCAATGCTTTCAACGACGGCAAGGTCACCCGCTATGTCGCTGGCAATGGAAGCCAGGTCGGTAGTCGTGGTTATGATGTTGATTGGGGCTCCGAATACGGCCAGACCCAAGACCAGCTGAATGACTATGATGTATGTTTTCTTGTTCATTGCTTAACCTCCTATCAAAAATCATGTGCGGGGTGACTGCCAAGGGATATCTGCAGCTGAATGCCAAACTCCCAGGCGTGCTCACGACCGCCTGCCATTGCGTAGTTGTGACGCCCGACCTGCAGCCTCAGCATGGAGAATTCCGACAGTTTCCAGTCGATCATCGCCGTGGCTCGATTGCTGCTTCCCAGGTCGCGATCTCCGTCTTCATGATTTTCAACATGGTTGACGAGGCCGACTTGTTCCCAGCGGACACCTGCGCGCCAACGTGGTGCAATGCCGTAGAGCGCTTGGATATAGTAGCCGTCCTGGCGGTTGGAGAACGATTCGTGCTCCTCATGGTTTCTCATGTCGGAATCACGGAAGAAGTATTCGCCTTGGAGGATGATGTCTCCTTCTCCCTTTTCCCCGTATCCTGCGTACTTATAGACGACATCAGCTCCGTACAGGGTGTTGTATCCGTCCAGCGCTTCGATTTCCAGCACGCCGCCGTGGTCATGCTCGTGCAACGACTGGTGGCGCGCCCTGGCATAGCTCAGTCCCATTTGGAGAGCATGTCTGTCCCCAAGTTCAGGTGAGAACTTGACAAAGCCTGTATAGAGACGCGGGTCATCATGGTCAGGCAGATGGTCTCCGCCGATGTGATTGGCGAACAATTCATTGTCTCCATTGGCGATTTCAGCGCCGAACAGCAGATAGAATGGCGTCGGAGCCTTCCAGGTCAACTGGATCCCTTTTCCTCTCAGGCCGTGGCCTCCTAGCAGCTTTTCATAAACCAACGGCGTGTCCATGAAGTCCCATGTATGGGAATGCTGGCGGTTGATCCGCCCGATTCCGCTCATGAATTTACCGGCGCCCAAGGTCAGGCCGTAGGGGAGGTTTGTCGTCTGGATGACGGCCTCTTCGATTTCCGTTCCTTCGCCGTCCTCGAACGCAAGGGTGGTCCAGCCGCGGAAGTATGGATCGACATCAGCCGTAAGCCCCAGTTCGATATGACGTAGATTGAAGCCGTTTTTATCGCCATGATGATGGTGATGATGTCCATCGTCACCTTCATGGTGATGGTGCCCAAAGCCGGCAATGCCTCCTTTCATCTCGCCAATGCCGTCCTTGGCTGTATCATGGTGGAAATTGGTATCGATGATGCTGGAGATGCCAAGCTGCACGCCTTGCTGATTCAGCTTGGGAATGATGTTCCCGAGCCTGTTGTTCATTTTGCTGTACAGGTCGTCGTCGGAGAAACTGTCGTCTAGTGTATCAACCTGTGAAACAGTCGCTGCTTTTGTCTCGGGAGAGACTGAATCTGCGGTGGCAGGCTTTGTCTCTGCTGTGGCCTTGGCCGCTTCTGCTTTGCCGGCATTTTCCAATTCGGCGATTCTTCCGTTGAGAGTTGTGATTTTTGCATCGTAATCCTGCTTCATCTGCGTCATCTGCTGTTGCAGAGACTGAATTTGCTTGAGCAACTCCGCAGATGAAATCTCGTCTGCAAACATCGGCAAAGCCGACAAAACAAGGACGCAACATGCTCCTAAAAACTTTTTCATAGTGAAATTCTCCTGTTGTCTTACTTGATAAAAGCACAATCTGACTGATGACAGGAGAGTTTCTCTACCTAAGGAGCCGTTCAGAACGGAAGTCGGCATCAACGACAGATTTCATCAAGACACAATAAAACTATCAAGCGATGAAAATGCGCCTGGGAATGGTTGCATCTGCAGCTCAATGCCTTTTCAGAATTCAGAGCGTTGCAAACCCACGTTTCTTCATTCGGTACACTGTGCTTAAAGCAGTGAATTAAGACACAGGACTCCTTGTCATCCAGTCAAATAAATTTGTTCGACAAGACAGGAGTACCTACGGTGCCCGTGGATTGATGGAATGGCGAATTTGCCTTGATACAAAGACTTCTTTGACGGGGGAAAAGCTTTCCCGTATAACAATCGCCAACGGGATGGGCACCCTTTGACCGATCGCCAGCTGATGGCTGACATTTTTTTGCTGGCAGATGGCGCAATGGTCTTCGTCATGGCCATGGTGCTTGCAGCCTTTGTGCAGGGCAGCCTGGCCGTCATCGCAGCTCGTCTGGCGTTCTGCCAGGCAGACACGATGCTCGGCGTGCTCCTTTGCCATCTGGTACTCATGTACCAATGGAATGGACCATGCCAGCAAATAGCATAGTGTCAATAGTAGATGACGGAATTTTACAAACATGCAATCCTTCTTGGATTCAGGTGTGGCTTTTGCTTGACGACCAAGCAAGCTTTTTTGCAAGTTTCAGGAAATAGTAATGTATTTCAGGAAAAACAATTTTCCATTTTCGGCTTGTGTTTTTCCAAAATAAGTTTTGGGAAACTTGTCGGCGATTGGGCTGATCGGTGTTCTTATGTGGCTTGCTTATTCCCAAAAAAGCAGTTGACGGCATGGTGCCAAAACACTAATGATTTATGATAATGAAAAAGCAGATGTCGTCATAATTCTTTTCCAGGTTTTCCCCTGGGCTAAAGACGCGTACCATGTTTGCAGTTTTCCTTGTCTTTTTCCTGCCCGGGTTTACCCAGTCCTCCAGGCATTCACAATCCTCAATCGTGCAACCATTCTCTTCGCTTTCTTTGGGCACCGTGATGTAAACGTACTCAGTTTCAAACTCAAATGTCCCCACGTCATATTGCAGTGGCTTTTGGGTAAAGTGATCCGTTGGGAGAGACGGCATCTCCTTCGGATAACTGCCAGTTTGCCGCTTGATCTTCTCCGCTTCAAGAAGCACCTTTGCACACGATACCTGGACATTCGCACGCTTGAGCAAATTGCCGATGCGGGCTATTGTTCTCTTGGAAATTTTCTCGGAAGAATTGGCAGGGGACGTTGTTCCCGTTGACAGATAATCCCCCAAAGCCCGTAGTATTGCGTTGGCTTTTGCCGAGTGAGGCCACCAGGTCTGTGGAAAGAACCAGCGCAATTGACTCAATTCGGCGCCTTCGGCAATAGTTTCTCCCAGCCTATGGGCAATTCCATCAAAACTATCACACAAACAGACCACCGCATTAAACTGTATTCTCTCCTCCAGCGAGGCGCTGTCTGCTTCCAGCTTTCTGAATAAATCAAGTTGCGAATCAACCCATTGCCCATCAGCCAGCCCGGACTCGATAAAACGGCATAGAGCTAACAGGTATTTTTTCTGCGCATTCAGGTATGACGATGAACCATCCTTGTAAAGATATGAGCAAATGTTTTGCATCCGTGAGAAAAGACGAAGCGCGTTGTTAGCATCCTGGTTTTTCATCGCAAATCGCAACTGCCACAACTGCGCATCGAAGCAATCATCAAGGAGCAAGAGGTCATGAAATCCAAAGCCGCATAAAATTAATTCAAAATCGCGCCATTTTCGCGGAGTCGGCGGGATTTCACCAAGGAAGTCGTTGATGTATTCGATTTCCTTTTGACGCAAATAGAATGCCTCCCATTTTTTATAGAGTTCTCCTTCCAATTCACTAGCCAATGGGTCTATGTCCTTATAATTATAATAACTCAAGTTATAATAACTCAAGAAATTCTCTTTCCGATCAGAAGTCATATTATTCACGGCCTGGCTCAATTCCTTCCAGGACTGTTCAGAAGCCTGCCCCCCCCAACAATATTCGTTTTCCAGGGTCTGAACGGAGATCGCTTTGCCAAAATGCTGTTCCAACTTCCGCCTTGAATGCTTGTATTTTGCTTCTTCGAACAATGCAAATGGCAACGATACGAGATAAATAAGCAGGCATAGGACCAACACGAAAATCGCGCGTTTGCTAAGTAACTCCTTGCTGGAAACCTTCCAGAAGTTGCATAAGGCTTGCGCTTGAAGGATGTAACCGGCAAAGAGGCATAGAAATGTAATGATTGCCAACCATTTCCAGCCCACTCCGGAAATCATGAAAAAATCTTGTAGAGCAGTAATCCATTTAAAATCGGAATACAGTGAAAGTGGTCCTAAGCTAAGTTCGCAAATTAAAGTGTAGATTGGCAGAACGCCATAGGCAAACATCAAACATAGTCCGGTAAATCCCATCGGCCATAAAAATACAATGGCCAGATTTCTCCACTTTGCGCCGCCAGAAGGAAAAAGAAAGCCGCTTCCGAATAGAAAAAGCAAAACGCAAAAAGAGAACATTGCATGGAAATCAAAGACAGATAGCAACAGGAAGATTACCCAAATATAACCCCAGCGCAACATACGCCATGTCCAATGGATTTGTGGAGAAATGGCCTGTCCCAGCGATTTTGTATAGACGAATAGGGTGTATAAGGAAATGCCTGCAAAGATCAACTTAATTACATCGCTCGGGTTCCCAATCCTCATGTCTTCTTTGGCTAGCAACACACAAAGAAAGGTGAAATATATCCATGGCAAAGCCATGAGCATGGTCATGCCGAAAAATGCCCCTTGGGCAGGACTATCCCAGAAAAAAAGTCTTTTTAGGAAATTCTTCATCGGCATGACTCCGGAGATAGAAAAAGTATCAAGATAATAGCCTGCTGAAGTAATTTATATTGATAGCTCCCGGATTTCAATTCGGTCGGATTTGGGGTCGCGGCAAGTTCAGCAACAAGGAATGACTCTTGCAACCGTGTGTTATGATTGCATGCCGAACATCTCTTCCTTCAGGTCGAGGTAATAGAGGTAGTCTTCTTGTGTCACGTTTGGTGGGCAGCGGTGGTCGCAGAAGGGAATGTAGCCGCCGCGTTCGACGTAGGGGGCCAGGGATTCCAAGTAGGCCTTGATCGCTGCCGGGCCTTTGCCGAGGGCCATTTTGTCAACGCCGCCCATGATCCGCAACTGTCCCTGGTATTTGTCAAGCAGTTCGCCTGGGTGGCAGCAGCTGTTGACTTCGAAGGGGAAGAGGCAGTTGATGCCGGCCTTGAGGAAGCCGGGCATGAGGGGGCGCACATCGCCGTCGCAGTCGGTGTACCAAAGGTCGATTCCGTGCTGGTGCAACTTGTCGCCGATGCGCTTGTAGCGTGGCACGACCACTTGGTTAAAGAAATCAAGGGTGACGATAGGCCCGCTTTTGAAGCAGATGTCTTCCCAGCCGGATGCGTAGTCGAAATCGATTTGACCAAGGACTTGGTCAAGGAAGTCTTCTACGAGCAGGCAGGCTGTTTCAACCATGTCTTCGAGCATGTCCGGGTAGTCGTAGATCGCGTAGGCGATGCCCTCGAAGGTCAGCATGTTGCGGATGACGCCGATCATCGAGCCGCAGTGGACGCCGACCGGGAAGTCGCGATCCGGCGGATAGGCTTTGCGGAGGGCTTCGACATTGACCTTGCGGGCGTCTGTGCCGCGTTGGAAACGCAGTTCTTTTTCGCGTTCCCAGTCGTCCGGGGTGACGATGCTGGCGCGGAGGTAGATCGGTATGGTCGAATGGCCGTCTTTGGGCATTTCGACCCAGATGCCGTTGGAGTCGAGCCGGACGACCGTGTCGCCTCGGTCTTCGATCACCTTTGGCGGAAATGTCGGCGACATCCAGATATTGCCGCCTACCGCCGCGATGCGGTCGAAGTTGAAGAAGATATCGGCTTCGCCGTTGCAGGTGATGCCATTTTTGGCGAACATTTCCCATTCGGTGAAATTTTCATGCCAGTATCCGAATTCCATATTGAAGGATCTGTCAACTGGTTCCCAGTGCATCTGCCGCCGGAAGCGTTCTCGGTCGGTCATGGTTCCTTTCCATTTTGGGCGGCAGGGGGTGATGGCCATCGTTGTATCTCCTATGGATTATGGTTGCAAGGCAGGTAATCGGGTTGGTTTTTCAGTCCTGAGAAGAAGTATTGTTGTCGGCTCGGCGATTGCTGTTCCGTGTTACCAGCAGTGGACGAGGCCGTGCAGGGAGCGTCCGGCGCGAAGGGCGTTTTCTGCGGCATCTCGGCGCAGGCCGAACAGCTTGAGTCCGCAATCGACCGTGTTGGCGAAGATTATTTCCATGTCGTTGTATTCTGGTTGGGACATGGCGATGCCATCGAGTCCCTTGAGGTTTTTCAGGATTGGGATAAAGTGGTCTCCTCGTCCGCAGAAGTGGTCTCCGCCTCCGCCGAAGATGTCGAACAGGCGTTGGTTGTAGGGTAGGATGAATTCCTTGAACATGTCGGGGGAGAGGTTCATGGCGGAGTCGTCACGCAGCATGATGGCTCCTCGGTGGAGGAATCCCCAGTGCCGGGATTCGGGGGCGGTGTAGGGGACGATGCTTTGCCAGCGATGCATGAAGGCGGCGTAGGTGTCGGTGACCAAGGTCAGGAGGGCGTGCATCAGGTCGGCTTCGTCAATCAGGTAGAGGAAGATGTCGCTTCCGCAGAGGAGTTCGCAGACATCCATCGGACCTTGCAGGTCTGGGTGGTAGATGGCGACATGCTGTCGCAGTTTTGGATAGGGTTCCAGCAATTCCTGGAAGTATTCGCCCATGGCGAAGACGTGTTTGCCGAAGCCTCGGTTGAGGTCGGGGATGCCTGCGTCGAGCAGTTTCTTGATGCCATCTAGGCCGCCTGGAATGGGCTTGGTCGTCGGCAACGTGTTGTGTTCATAATCCATGAGGAAAATTTCAGCTTCGAACAAGGACGGCAGGATTCCGGTACCGTAGTTGCAGCGGACATTGAGCATGTTTCCCCTGCCGCCGGCGATGGCGCCACTGCATTCGCCGAATTGCTGCAGGGCCATTTGGTCGTAATCCTCCAGGGCGGTATTGACCATCACTTTTGGCCAGGGCAGGGTGGGTGGCGCTGGTTTTGGACGTCGTGGCGAGAAGATGTCGCCAGTGAAGCGCCCATCCAGGAAGTTTCGCCAAGACGTCAGCAGGGCTTCTTCGGCGTCATTGTCCACGCGTTGTTCCAAGTCGTCGAGGTAGGGCTTCAAGTCCATGTTGGCGATTCCTTGTGGGCTGACATAAGGTTCAGTCAAATAAGTAGGCGAATTCCCGGAAGCATTCCAGGTAGAGTCGGTAGTCGTCGATGGACACTGCCGGCGGGGTTTGGTGGTCGCAGCTTGGGAGGAAGCCTCCGCTGGCTGCGGCCGGTCGCAGGCGTTCGAATTCGGCTACGATGGCTTCCTTGCCTCGGTGCATGGTCATTTTGTCAAAGCCTCCCATGAAAAGGAAGTCCGGGTGGTCGCGGCGGAGGCGGTTGATATCGACTCCGGCCTGTCGTTCCAGTGGCAGCACTCCATCGATTCCTGCGCGTTTGAACCAGTTTATGCAGGGGGTAATGTCGCCGTCTGAGTCAATGATCACCTTGACCTTGTGCTCTTTGAGGATGGGCACGACTTCGCGGTAGTAGGGTAGCATGAATTCATCGAACTGTGCTTCGGAGATCATGGCGCCATGGTTATAGTTCATGTCTTCGGCGAAGGTCATGAATTCTGGCTGGTATTCGGCCAGGATCTTTTCCAGCAGGCGAACGCAATAGTTTGCCTGGTCTTGATTGATCATTTTCATCAGTTCAGGCTGGTCATAGAAGGCGTAGAGGTGGTTTTCGATGCCGAGCAGCGTCCTGGGGAACCAGAAGAATCCCTCGAAGGTGAACCAGAAGGTCACTTCGCCCCGGTCATGGCGGCTACGGTTTTTGGCGAAGGCGGTCGTCGCCAGGTCAATGTCCGGGAAGAGTGCGCCTGCATCGCGCAGGCGCTTGTAGTCGTCAGCTGTCTGGATGATGCTAGCACCGTGGGCTGGCGGAGACGGACACAGCCGTGATCGGGAGCCGAACCAGCACTGCACCATGGGATCCAGGCCGAAGAATTCCTGTATTTGAAGGATGTCAAGACCCTTGGGCAGACCTTCCTGCTGCCATCGGTCGATGGTCAGGTGCCACCAGGTCGCCCATTCGATTACCGGCAGGCGATCCGGACGGTCGAAATTCAGGATGCGCTGGAATCGTTCGCGTGTGTTCATGGGAGGAGCCATAGGTCAAGGTGGCGGAAGGGTGGAAGGTGAGGGGAGTGCGAGCCGGCATCGGCTAGGTTGTGGTTTTGCGGGGCGCAGTCAGGACGCACGCAGGGCGTCGGCGAGCTTCACGACGCCACTGGCGTCTTCGCTGAAGCCGTCCGCGCCGATTTCATCGGCAAAGGCCTGGGTGATCGGCGCGCCTCCGACGATTATCTTGATGCCGCGACCGCGGAAGTGCTCGATGATCTCGCGCATGTAGGGCATGGTGGTGGTGAGCAGCGCACTCAAAGCCACGATGGTGGCGCCTTGGGCGACGCCTTCCTCAAATTTGGCGATGTCGCAGTTGACTCCGAGGTCGATGACTTTGTAGCCAGCGCCCTTGAGCATGACGGCGACTAGATTCTTGCCGATGTCATGCAGGTCGCCCTTGACCGTGCCAATGGCGACGGTGCCAAGGTCCTTTCGGCCGCTGCTGGCCAGCAGTGGCTCAAGCAGGGTCAGGCCGGACTGCATGGCGCGGGCGGCGATCAGCAGTTCAGGCACGTACACCTCGTTGCGGGAAAACCGGTCGCCGATTTCACGCATGGCTGGAATCATCGCTTTGTCCAGCAGGTCGTTGGGGTTTTCGCCTGTGTCGATGGCGGACTTGACGATGTCGGTCACGGCATCGCGCTGTCCTGTGATGACGGCGTTCTTAAGGGCGTCAAAGTTGGTCATGGCTGGTTCTCCTGGTTGTAATCTTTAACGGCTTCAAAAAAGGCCTTGATATTGGCGATTGGCGTCTGCGCTGGGATGTCGCAGCCGCTGGATACGATGAGGTTGGGGTAGGCGGCTGTAGCCTGCAAAAGGTCGCGGACAGCGATCCGGACAGTGTCCTCTGTTCCATTGCAGAAAACACCGACCGGATCGAGGTTGCCGAGAATCGGGAAGTCCGCCGGCGCTTGCTCCAAAATCTGGCGGATGTCAACGGCGTTGCCGACGTGCAAGGCGTCAGCCCCGGTGGACAGCAGCGACGGAACCTGTTTTTCCGTTTTGCCGCAATTGTGGAGGATGATGGCAAAGTCGTCGCCCTTGGCGGGTTCGATGATTTCGCGCAAGTAGTTGGAAGAGTAGTCACGGCACATATCCGGCGAAAGCAGCCCTGCGGTGGGTTCGGCGATGATCGCGCCGGCCAAACCGGTCTTGCGGAAGGCAAGAAGGTACTGGCGAAGGAAGTCGGTGGCGATTCGAAGGATGGCATGGGCCTTGTCGGGTTCGACGGCGGCGATCATCATCATCTCGGTCATGCCGGTCAGGCAGCAGGCGAGGGAGAAGGGACCGATGAGACCGGCGAGGACCGGCTGGGGCAGCTGCTCGGCGCAGAGTTCGGCGCAATGGAGAACTTCGCCGGTGCGGGCCGTGCCGACTGCCGGCGCGACCAGGTGCTCAGACGCGATCGTTCCGACGATTTCGGGATTGCCGGTGTCGGAATGGCGGATGTCACAGCCAAAGGCTTCGGCTTCGACAGACAGGTCCATGAAGGTTACCAGCACCTCGGCGCCCGTCTGCATAGCCAAAGCACGGATGCATTCGAACTGTAGTTTCCCAGAACGATGCACCTCGTCGGCGGTCAGGTTCAGCAGCTGCATGCCGGGCACGGCCGCTAGGGGGATGGCGAGCCGGCTGCGGGATTGGATGGCCGAAGCCAGCAAAGGGACAACGCTGGAAGAAGTGGGCATGGGCGTCTCCTCCTGTGGACAGTGAGTGGGCGGTAGCCGATTCTTGTTGTGCAATTTGGTTGCTGAAGTTACTCGGAGACAAACCGAATTTTCTGATTTTGTTTTAAAATATAGATGGTTTTTCGGCGGAAACTTCCTTTGTACAGGCATTTTCTTGCTCTATATTATCATTAATATCACAATTGTCAAAAAAGAGTAATCGATGATAATATGAACTAACTTCAGCATGGATAATCAACGCCAGAAAAGTGACGGATGGCTGGAACCAGGGTTGGGGGCGCGTATCAGCTGCCACGAGATCACATGGCTGCCGAGCGGGCAGGCTCGACCGATGCAGAGCGACAAGGCCCGAGTCATGCCGACAGGCGGGAATCTGTACTTCCATAAGGTGCCAATTTCCGGGACGGCGCCGCAAACGCGAGATTTTGCCCAGATTGTCCTGCTGGTGACTGGTTCCGTGGTGCAGAAGGTCAATGGCGAACGTCGGTTGCTGACAGCCGGGGACATCTGTTTCCTTCGTCCAGATGATTTGAACAGCTATGTGCCTGACCCCGAGCAGTCGCTGGTCGAGCTGGTCACAATCGACTACGACCTGGATTGCTTTCTCAGTCTCAGCGTGTTGTTTGAGGACGACCGTTTTCTGCAGCAGCTGACGGCGCCGGTACTTCCGCCGTGCTTCCAGATGGAGGCCAATGCGTGCGGCAACCTTTACACGCGCCTGCTGAAGCTCAATACGCCGGCATTGTCGCCGACGTTGCGCAAAATCAAGTTGAAGCTCCTCCTGGGAGAGCTGTTCGCGCGATTTTTCATTGACGAGGATAATCTTCAGCGCGAATCCCAGGTTCCGGATTGGCTGGTGTCGCTGTGCGCGGCGATGCATGAAGAGAAGAACTTCATCGCTGGTCTGCCTCGGCTGCATAAGCTCGCCTGCAGGACGCCTGGCCATGTCTGCAAGTCATTTCAAAAATACTTGGGGCGTCGGCCGACGGAATACATCAACGAGCTACGCCTGGCGCATGCGGCTCGGCAGCTCAGCGACACCGACGACGACATCGTGGTCATTGCAACTCGGCTTAATTTCAGTAGCTTGAGCTGGTTCTATCGTTTGTTCCAGCAACGCTACGGCGTTAGCCCGGCCGCCTACCGTCGTTTGCATTCCACGGTGCGTGGGGTGTGAGGCATAGCTGGCGGGCATCGCGTCGTAACAACATCGAAATCACAAATAATTCGTGTCTATTTGCGTCTATTCGTGGTTCTGAAAACAAACGCTTGAACCACGAATAAACACAAATGGACACAAATAGGATTCGTGCGGCAATGCTTTCCCACTCGAGTCCCAAAAGAATGTCATGAAATCACAGGCGCCGTGGCGTCAACTGCCTTGTTTAGGTTCGACCCTCCAGGTTATAATTCCTGATTCCTCCAACTTTCTCCGCCCCCCCAGCCTGGCTCATCGCCCGCCTCGACTTCTTCCGCTTCCTCGCGCGCATTACATTTCAGGGGCGGAGGCCCCCTTACGGTTGGGTGGGCTAAAGCCTTATTTGCACCACTAAAAAATCGCGTTTTTTTGGAAAATTTCAAGCAAGAATCATGCACAATCATCGACAAACATCTTCAATCTTCCAGATTCACAATCCATTTGGTAATCCGGATGATTCTTGATGACTCCGAACGATTGGAGATTTATTTTCTCCATGCAAGACCAGAGTCCCGTGGGTGCGGCACTATCGTGGCGTGGATATGCTGCGGCAAATGAAGACGCTTGATCCAAGTGTCGCCTTTCCAAGGCTTTGATTTCGGGGTGTGCCTTGCCCCAGGCTCCGCTCCGCCCGGGGTTACTCATGATGCCAGCTCTCCGAACTTCTTTAATGCATTGTACTGGAAGAACTTATACCATGAATATGGGTTAAGCGATTGCTTCCGCTTGGCGGATGAAGGTTTCCTGCGCTTCCGGAGTCAGATCGGTGAAGCGGACATTCCAGCCGCAGACGCGAACCTGAAGATTCTTGTATTTTTCCGGATTGACCTGAGCATCGCGCAGGACTTCGGCGTCGAAGATATTGAACTGGATTCCGCTGCCGCCATGGGCGATGAAAGTACGGATGATTGAAACCAGTATCTGTATCCCATCATCGCCTCGAACCGCGGAGGGATGAAGCATGATGTCCAGGCAGGTACCGCAGGGGAACTGACGCATATCGACTTTCAGGACGGAATTCATCAATGCGGTAATCCCGTTCCGATCCATGCCGATGACCGCATCCATGTTTTTGGACATCGGTTCGCCCGCAAGGCGGCCGGAAGGCAGCGCGCCGATAACTTTTCCCCGCTCAACAACCATTTGTCCGTAGAGCGACGGGAAAAAGGATCCGCCGCGCCCGTTGGGCAGATTGAACAGGAGCCTGGAGACAAAAGAGGCGACTTCGACCGCAAGCGCATCGACACACGGATTGTTGTTTCCCCATTTTGCGGGGTTCCGCAATACCGTCGAACGCAGCTTTTCATGTCCCTTCCAGTTGTCTTTCAGAATCTGGCGCAGTTCCGGCAAGGTGCAGAGTTTCTGCTCATATACCAGATAACGAACTGCCTCGAGGGAATCGACCGTATCGGCCAGGTAGGAGCAGACACATCCAGTGGTATTGTAAAGTGCCCCGGAATCGGAAATGTCCCGGCCTCTTTCCATGCAGGATTCAAAAGTTCCGGAAAGCAGCGGCACGGGATTGACATATTTCCAAGCCAGGTCGCAAAGGATTTGTTGCTCCTGCATGAGCGTGGAGATTTTTCGGATTTGTTCCAGGTAGCCGGTTTTGAAGTCCTCAAATGTTGCGTAATCCTTGCCGGAATTGATTACGCTGAGCAGGGGGATGGGCAAATAAATATGGGTGGAGCCGGAGCAGGAGATTTCCTTGCCTGCCACAGCCGGTTCGTAACAACCGATCGGAACAAAATCGGCGGCGTCCTCAGGCGTTCGGCCGTGTCGGACCAAACCATCTACCACCACCTGGTAATTGAGCGAAACGATGGCGGTCCGACCGTCACGGATGCAGCGGGCATACAGCTCGGCGAAGTCCTGCGGCATGTCTTCCCGAACCAGCACGGAAAGTTTCGGATCAACCGTGTTCAATTCATAGTACGCTTCCATTTCCAGGTAGGAAAGCTCATTGATATCAGGTCCGAAACAGAAATTCTTGCCGAATCGCTTTCCTTGATACCGGGCGTAAAAAGCGGTCATGAAGAATTTGATCAGTTCCTTGGCGGATTCCCGGGTCAAGCGGCCTTCGGCTAGATCGGTCCGGTAGAAGTCAATATAGAGCGCATCAAAGCGACCCATGGTCCGGACTTCCTCGCCGGAAAATTCAATGGCATCATGCAGCACATAAGCCAGCGCGAAGGCTTCGTGGAGGGTTTTCGGCGCATGATCGGCAATTTCCGCATAGGCTGGATTATCGTTGATCATTGCAACTCGGCGGCAGAATTCCGCCAGTGCTTCGTAAACCATCACTACTGCGTTATGGAGCGGTGAAGTGCCATTTTTTGCTCGCTTGATCAGGCCGGGAAGCCCCAGTGCCAGCAGGTCCTTCCAATCCGGTGCCACATGGCTGCGATCCACCATCCAGTTGAATCCCAAGTCCATGTTGATGCCATTGCAATTGACTCCGGGCACCTTTTCCGCCGCCAGTTTATATCCTTCTTTCAAATCCTCCTGAAGCAGGCCGAAAGTCTGGAATTTACCGGGGAAAGGATTGAACGGCTCCTCCCCGACAGGGGCATGCCTCAGGATCAGGGCAATGAGAAACGCGCGCGAAAGGATCCGCTCCTCGTCTGGATGTTCCTTTTTATGCGTTTCCCAGGCCTGGCGAAGCTGATCTTCCGACCAGCAGTTTTCCTGGGAATAATGGACATGTTCATACTGCTTTTCCAGTTGCGGACGCAAGTTGTCAAACGTTGCAATGTCCATTTGCCCCGCGAGTTTTTCACTTGCGAAGGAATGATGTCCCTTGCGGCTGGAGTCTCTGAGCAAAAGCAAATTGTTCATTTTCCGTCTCCGTCTATCCTTTGCTTTTCTCCGAAAATTGCCGGTATGCCTCGTAGTAGCGTCGCCCGAGTTCATGCTGGGACGCCGTGTCATAATGCACTTGATCGCCACGGTGAGTCAGATCCTTGGTATGCACATAGCGGAAAGATGGATCTTCCGAAGCAAGGACCTCCAGAGCGTGATCAACAATATCAATATACGAACTGATGCTTTCAGGATAGAATGACGCCATGTCCCCGGCGATAAAGGGAACCTCCACACCAAGCTGTAAGTCCCGCCTGAAATTTCGGACGACGGTCCGCAGTTTTTCCAGATAGTTTTCCGTCTTTTTGCCTGCGTCATTTTCCCCCTGATGCCACAAGACAGCTACGATCTTTCCGCTTTTCTGAGCCTCGCGAGCCTTTTTTATCGCATTGTCATACGGATAATTGCTCGAATCCCAGTCGTCGATTCCGCCAGGCATCCATGCGGCAATCGATGTGCCGCCGACAGCGCAGGGAATCAGCCCGACTATCCGATCCGGATTGGCTTCTGCCAGCAGACGCCCGAAGGTGCGCCCGGGACCGACTCCGCAAACTTTCTGGTCCCCTACCGGAAGCACGGTTTCAAAAGGATCGTCCCCAATCACTTTTTCGCCCGACGCCTGAAATGTTCCGATAAAATCCCGGTCTTTCGTAATCGGTTCAATTGCCAGTTGCCATTTGCCGTCCGGGCGGATCATCAATAGATTCGGTATTGGGGTCAGGTCATCCGGTTCGGCATAACCCCGCCCCGACATATTGGATTGCCCCGCCAGCAACACCAGCAATTTGTCCGGTGCATTCTTGCAGTTTTCACGCTCTTTGCTATTCATTGCCTGTTACTCTATCAAGATGATTCAGAAAAAGTCTTCGGATTAGATGTGGTGTCAAATCTGAATTCAGATATCATAATCTGGAGGTTTTAGTGCCTCCATAACAGCGTCATCTCCTTGTTCCACAGCCAAACGAAACCATTTGTCCGCTTCTCGCTGATTCTTGGCAACGCCGATGCCATTTCTATAGCACTGGCTCAAATAAAGTTGAGCGACAGCGTTTCCCTGTTCCGCTGCCATGCGTAACCACTTGACCGCTTCTTTCCCGTCCTTCTCAACGCCGATGCCATTTTCGTAGCACTTGCCTAAATTAAGTTGGGCGACAGCGTTTCCCTGTTCCGCTGCCATACTGTACCATTTGACTGCTTTTTGTTCGTCCTTGGCAACGCCTCGGCCACTTTCGTAGCAATAGCCCAAATTGATTTGAGCACCTGGGTTTTCCTGCTCTACAGCCAAGCAGAACCATTTGACCGCTTCCTTCTCGTTTTGGTCAACGCCACGGCCAAAGAAATAGCATTCGCCCAAATTTTTTTGAGCTTCAGCTTCTCCCTGTTCTGCCGCCAATCGGTACCATTTGACCGCCTCTTGTTCGTCTGTTTCAACGCCGTACCCTACTTCGTAGCACATTCCCAAATTACATTGAGCACTTGCGTGTCCTTGTTCCGCCGCCATTTGGTACCACTTGACCACCTCTTGTTCGTCTGTTTCAATGCCGCACCCCAACTCGCAGCACACTCCCAAATTAAATTGAGCCTCAGCGTTTCCTTGTTCCGCTGCCAATCGGTACCATTTGACCGCCTCTTGGTCGTCTATTTCAACGCCGTACCCCATCTCGTAGCACACCCCCAATTTAAATTGAGCCTCAGCGTGTCCTTGTTCCGCCGCTTTTCGGAACCATTTGGTCGCCTTTTGATCGTTCCTGGCAACGCCGTATCCTTCCCAATAGCACATGCCCAAACCTAGTTGAGCGCTATCGTTTCCCTGTTCCGCCGCTTTTCGGAACCATTTGACCGCTTCTTTATCGTCCTCGGCAACGCCATAGCCAAGTACATAGCACGCCCCCAGCTTGTTCTGGGCGTCTGCGTGTCCTTGTTCCGCCGCCAATCGGTACCATTTGACCGCCTCTTGGTCGTCCTCGTCAAAGATGTGCCCATTTTCGTAGTACAGGCCCATATTGCACTGAGCCTCAGCGTTTCCCTGTTCCGCCGCTTTTCGGAACCATTTGACCGCTTCAATCTCGTCCATTTCAACGCCGAGGCCGTTTCTATAGCACACCCCCAACGCATACTGAGCGTAAGCATCTCCCTGTTCCGCAGCCTCATGGAACAAGATGACTGCTTCAAACTTGTCGTCCTGATCGTTGTCCATAACTTGCTTTGCCATGTAATTCTTCTGCCTTGATAGTTTGGTGATTGTCCTGAAAAATAATGATTTACTTCTTGTTCGGGAAGAAGATCGGTTCGCCATCGGGAGTTGTCAAGCGGGCATAGAAGCCAAAGCTGAGCTTGTCGTCTTTCACCAGGAACTTAAGGTTGTTGGAACCTGCCTGGAGCTGAATCGGCACCCGATGCTCGTCGCGCCGGGCGATGCGAACGCGCTTAGGACCGAAAACGACATGGCCGTTCAGTTCGGCGGTCAGTTCGCGGTCGAAGCCCAGGAGCAGCACGGCTTCCTGGGCCTTTTCAGCGACGACGGTCGTGGTGGCCTCGACTGTGCATTTGTCAACACAACCGAAGATAAAGTCGAGATCGACATAGCCGTTCCCACAATCCTTGGTGACAAAGGGACCGACGCCGAGCGAAGAGGGCTGCCCTGACACCAGCTTGGCATCCCAGCGGGTGAGATAAGACAGTTGACGGCGCATCGAGCTGATCATGCCAGCGCAATCTTTTGCCAGTGTGGAAAGCGAATCAGCAGGTGCTTCTAGCATCGAGGCAGGGATTTTCGCCTGGACTTTGAGCAAATCATTGAGAAGGCGTAACTCGTCGTTATAACATAGCCGGTGCATTCGGCAGAAATCATGGAAATTCTCGCTTTTGACGTCTTGCAACAAGGGCAGATAGGTCATCATTTCGGTCAGCAAGCGGCGTTTCTCGGCATAGTCCTCCGGCGTGGGCTCCTTCTTGTTCTGTAGCTCCCAGTATTGCTGGGTTAGGATTCCAAGCATCGTCTTGGCGGCCAGGCCTCGAACGGCGGTTGGCGTCGGCAGCCCGTCTGTCGTTGTTTGGTGCGCATGGCTGTTATGGATCAGGTTCGGCAGGGGCTTCGGCAGCCGTACTGGTCGGACTGGCGGGTAGTCAACCTGAGGCAGGGCAATCGTCTGGCTCAGGATCGCCATGGCCTCGGCCAAGGCGGCGGCGAGCTTTTCTTGTACTTCGGGGGACACATCTTTCATGCGTGATTGACTGAGGCAATCATAGGGACAGAGCTCGCCGAACTGTTCCTTGTACATGTCGTTCATCGCCTTGAGATGGTGGACCAGGGCATATTGCGGGTAGCGCCGGCGCAGCTCGGCGATGACCTCCGGGGACATTTCCTTATATGGCTTCTGCAAACGGAGGCAATCAATGCCATGATGGAAGTCCCCTGTGCGCTTGAAACGATCCTTGAGGATAGCCTCGGCGCTGCCTGACTCGCCATTGAGCATGTGACAGACGGCGATTTTCAGGTCAAGGTCGTCCTGGTTGGCGCCATTGGCTATCGCTTGGCGATAGAGTTCGATAGCGCGTTGGCGCAGCTTTCGCCCGGAGCCATCTTGGCGGTAGCGTTGGGCCTTGTCCGAAATCTTGGACAGGGAGGAGGGCAGGTCTCGGCGGAAGAACTCCTGGAAGTGGTCGGCGTTAGCCTGGGCAAAGGCATCGCCGGCCTGGTCGAGGATGACAGCATCGGTTTCATAGCTGCCTTCGGCAAAGATGAATTCGATTGCGGCTCGGTCGAAGCGCCTGGCTTCTAGGTAGTTAAGGGCGTATTTAAGATGTCGCTGGGTATTTTCGGTCGCATCGAGCGGCTGTATTGACTTGACCGTCGTTCGGAAGGGTATGAAGAAGAAGCGGGTGGTCTTGACGTTGCCGTCACGATGGCTGCCGAACATGCCGCCAAGCACGGACCAGCCACCGCTGTTGTCCTCCTGGTGGTTGCTGTAATAGAACGGCATGATTTCCACTTCCTCGAACCAGCTGCGCTCCTCGCGGTGATACAAGCGATAGAGGAAGCTGCGTTCGACAAAGCCGTTGACGTCTTTTTCATAGTAATTGGCCAAGCCTCCGCCCAGACCCCAGGCGCGGATTTCGCCGTGGGAACGCTCCCGGTGATACAGCCACCACAGGAATGAGAAGCGCGAGAAGTCATCCTCGCGGTTGGTCTCGTAGACATAGAAGGGGAACAGCCAGCTTTTGCTGCTTTTTGTCGTATGGTCGTTGTTTGTCCTGATCTTGCTTTTGTAGATGGGCAGCCAGGCGTGGGGGATGGCAAGGGATCGGGTTTGCGCCAGGCTTGATTCTCGGGCTGGGGTGTGGTTGACAACCCGATAGGAGAAAGGCGGCAGCAGCATGGAGGTCTTGACGCCGCTCGACGACTTCTTGTGGCTCCATAATGGGAATAGATGGTGTCGCAAGGAGGTTGTTTGCGGGTTGGCAGGGACGTTTTCCCGTCTTCGGCGCCAACCGCCCAGTCCCAACAGGTAGGTGTTGCGGGTGCTTTCCTGACCGTTTTCGGTGATGCTTCGGCGGCTGTTGCTGAGCAAAAGCGGGTAGGTGTTGCTCGTGGTCGTCGTGCTTTCGGCATCGATGCTATGGCTGTGCCAGAGCATCGGGAGGATATTCCAGGATCGGGTCGTTCCGGTATGTTTTTGGCTCCAGAACGGGAAGAAAAAGCGAGTGCTTTCGGTTTGGTTTTGCCAGTTGGACGATGATCTGGTATTGAGGTCGTATTTGCGTTTCAGGTACTCTGGTACCTGGGTTTCGCCGGCGCCGACCAGCACCGTCCACCAGGTACGGTCCTCTGCATGCGCTTGGTAGCTGCGCAGATAGAGCGGGAAGAGGAAGTCCGTGCGTTTTTCCTGGTTTCCGATGTGACTGCGGTGTCGCCAATAGGGGAAAACCCAAAGCTTGGTATCAGCCCAGTCTTCGTCCGGTTTTTCCGGCGGCGCCGACTTGGCTTGGTGCTTGTAGAACAGGAATGGGAACAGGTAGGAGTAGTGCTTGTTGTACGCAGGCTTTGCCTGGGTGGAGTGTCCCCAGCCTCCGAGCAGGAAAAAGTTGTTGGCCGATTCCGAATCCGCGCTGTCATAGGTTGACCGGTAGTACGGGAACAAGTAGAAGGTGTTGTCGGAGGCGACCAGCGGCGTCTCGGCGTCGGGATTGATCCAGGTCGTGTTCCGGCGATTGAAAAGCAGGGGCACCATGTGGCGGGAGGTGTATTTTTCCCGGGCGGACTGCTTGGGATTAGTTGTGTTTTTGATTGGTGGGGACTGGTTTTCAGTGGCGGGCTTGATTTTTGCGCGGTACGAGTACCAATAGGGGAAAATCCAGATATTGCGTCGGGCGCCTGAGAGGGTGGAGTCTGCCGTGTAGGTTGTCCTGCTCAAATCATAGTAGAGGGGAAAGAGGCGTCGGGAATGCTTCTGGCGGCGGATCGTGCCGGTCATTTCCCTGTAGTCCTGGTCGGGTTCTGGCGGAGTTGGAAGCTGCTGGCGGAGGCGTGTCTTTTGCTTGTAGGGAAAGAGATACAGCGAGGTCTGGTGGTCGGTGCTATAGCCAGTATTCGTTTTCTCGTCCCAGTGCAGGGAATCTTTTTGCGACCGGTGGGCAATAGGGAAGATGCCGAAGGAGGCCTGGTCGCGGCGGCGGTGTTTCTTGTCCTTGTAGCTTTGCTGGTTCCAGTATGCCAAGGTCACATTGCCTCGGCGTTGCTGGGCAGAGAACTCAGGGCGCCTTGGGTCGTTATTTTCATTGCGATAAAGGCTGTACAATGGAAACAGCCCGTGCGAGTACATTTTGTAGTGGTCATATTCAGCCCATTTGGCCCACCAAAGCGGAAAGAGGTAGTGGGAATGATGCTGTTTTGACCAGGAGTTGTGGTTGAGAATGGCGACGTTGAGCGTCCTGTAATCCCTGTTGCGGTAGTAGATCCATAACGGGAACAGGCTGTTGTGGTTCCGGTGGTCGCCGTCGTTGCCGCTCCATAGGAAGGGGAAGAGCCAGGCGTCATGGCCGTTGCCGAGGCGCAGGCCGGTTAACGGCCAAAGGAAGTAGGCCTGCCAGGGATACTGGTCGGGAAATTCGCGCTGGAAGCTGAGGATTCGGTGCGCTGTCCGCCGCTCGTTGGCATCGCGGGAGTACAGCGGCCAGAATATTTCCAGCTTGTTTTGATGATCGACCGGGTCGGTCTTGGCATAGAAGAACGGCCAGAGTCGGACATCGGCGGTGGCAGACAAGGCGAACAGCAACGCCAGGACAGACAAGGTGCGTTGAAACGTGGACGACGGCATGATGTCAATCTCCCTGATTAGCTAGAGTAGGATAAAACTGGTCGATGCACGGTCGAGCAGACGTCGTCGGAAACCGGTTTGGCGGTGGCGGCAGGCGTAAGAGTGACCGGTCAACGGATAATATCTACGGCCGAACTTTGAAATGCAAATCATACGTCGGAGGTTGTGTGGTCAGCAATCAACCTGATGCTTGATCGTCCTGGAAGAATTTTTGCTCCATGCTTATTTTCCGAGGGCAAAAACACGCCCAGTCATATCGCCGATGTAGATGGTATCCTCGGCAACGATGCATTTTGTCAGCAATGGCGCCCCGAGATTGATTTTTTCAAGGACAGCGCCGTCCGTCAACGCAATGTTGTAGAGCCAACCGTCATTCGCCGGTATCCAGGCCGTGTTCCCATCCAATGCGGCAGTAGCAGTTACTGCCTGTGGCTTGCCCATGACGTAATCAGCGGTGGTAACCAACGCATTGCCTGGCTTGAAACGCCACTTTTCGATCAGGTCGTCCTTGTCGAATGCCACCAGCCCGCTGTTGCCGGAACCGACTAGCAGCAGGCCGCCAGGGGCAGGTACTGGCGCGCCGGCATAGTTGTAGCAGTTGCTTTGCCTGGTCGATGATATTTTTGTGCCGTCGGCAAGCGACAGCTTGATCAATTCATTGTTCTGTCCAACAACAAATACATTTTGGCCATCCACGGTTGCCGTGCCGTTCAAGAACAGGGTTTTATATTGCCAACGCACCTTGCCGGTCTTGATTTCGTGGCGGAAAAGTCCATTGAGCCGCGATATCACCAGTACTGTGGAGTCCCCGACCAGGCATAGCTTGTCCTCGGCAGGGGTTCGTTCCTCGGTTTGCCAAGCCGTGTTGCGCCAAATTACTTCGCCGGTGGAGGCATTGATTCCGCGCAAATGCCTGCCGTACCCGCCAACAACAATGTTGTTTTCGCAAACAATCCCCGAGGCTGCGGGGCTGACAATATTCGGGTCCGAGTCATTCTTCCACACTTGCTTTCCAGTGGCGGCATCGAGGGCATGTATGTTGGCGCGGGTATCGATCGCAAAGATCAGTTTGCCGTTCGTGGCGATATTGTTTCGTATGCCATAGCGGGTCTTGGCATGCCAGAGCAATTTTCCGTCAGCGGGATTCAATGCGCAGACACCGCCATTTTCAGAGTTGGCATCGTCGGAAAGCGCGATGTAGAGTCGTCCATTCGCCAGGAGCGGTTCCGCCAAGGCTATCTCGCCGGGGAGGGCGGCAGTCCATTTCAATGTGCTTGTGTCTGCCTTGAACTCGACTTGTTGCTCGATGGCCTTGCCGCTTTTTGCCCTGGCAACCACCTTGCAGATACCGCTTTCCACCGCATTTGCCTGGCCGATCCAAGCCATCCAGCCACTTGCCTGCAAGGGGATCGTTTCACCGCCAATTGTCGCAATGACCGAAACGATCTCATCGCCGCCATTGTAGGCGGCAACGCTGATCTGCATTTTGCCGTCGGCACCGATCGCAACGGAATGACCGGCTGGCGAAGCGATGGCCAAGTGGTTTTTCAGGTTCCAGTATATGATTTTGCTCGTGCTGCTGTTCGGGGAAAGCTGAATGAGTCGGAGACTATGTCCAAAGCCACCACTGCCTCCTTTGTTTGGCGTCGCCACGCTATAGGCCTTGCGGCCGGATGCATAGTTTTTGACAATGTTCATATGCTTGTGGGCATAGATGATTGCTACGAAGTTTTCGGCATCCAAATCGATGTCGCCGGAGTTGGATTTAACCTTATATCCAACCAAATCGGGGATGTCGTGGCAAACCAGTACCTTGTCATAGTTGGGATAACGTGCGCAGAGCTTCTTCAGGTAGTCGCCAAAGTCCAGCATGCTATAGAGAAGCGGCGCACCCCAGCTATTGTAGATTGGGGCGATGACAAAAAGCATTTCACCATGGATAAACGATGACCACCATGGGCCAAGGGTATGCAAGTACGGGCATTTGCTGTCGCCTGCCCACTTGCCTCGGAAATCGACATCGTGGTTTCCGCAGCAATAGACCACTGGTATTCCCAGCGTTGCGGCATTGACTTTGTCCCTGTGGACCTCCAGGCACTTTGCATCCCTGTTGGCGATATCTCCCGCCATAATGAAGAGCGAAGCCTCCGGATGGGATGCCATGATGTCCCGTACGCCTTCGAGATAATCCAAGTTGTCGCTTTCAACATCTCCGGCATGAATGATGGTCAGCGGCAGCGATGGCTTCCGTGCGGGCGTCATCTCGAACTCGAAACGGCTCTTGTCGGCAACGAGCTGCCAGAATTGCGCAACATCGGCAGTAAAGTCATCCGTACGCTGGACAAAGACCGCCGATGCGCGGCCGTCAAGGGAGAGCGTGAACTCGCCTTGCTCGTCGGTCGTAGCGAAGTTGTATCCGTCGCTGACCAGCATTCCCGGAATGCCTTTCTGCGAACCGTTTTCCTTAACCCAGGCCTTGCCGGTAACATCGCGAGCAAGCATCGAGGTGACACTTGCAAGCATCAAAAAGAAAATCCGATTTTTCATCATTGTGCCTTTCCGTTTATCCATTCTAGAAAAACCTCGGTGCGTTCCTCGCCAAAGGAACTAGCCCTGGCGGCGAGTCCAGCTGGCGATCTTGGCGGCAACGGCATCGGCTTCGGCTCTGGTCGTCACGCCGGTAACGGCACTGATCCAGACTCCCTCGGGCGCCAGATGGGTGAAGAATTCATCGAGGTCTTGCGCATGCACGGGATCGACAAGAAACGCCTTGCCTTTGCTCTGGATGTGCTGATACACCGGCATCGATCGGCGCCAGCCGTCACGACCGGCGCCCGGCACCCACTGGATCGCCTGTATCTCCGGTATTTCCAGGAGGCGATCCAGGTAGCGCAGCGCCTGGGGACCATCAAGATGGTAGATGCAGTGATCCATATGCCGACATTCGCGGATGATGCCCGGAATGAACAACTCCTCGAACATCTGGTCGGAGATCATGCAGGAAAAATCGTTGGAGGGGATGTGGAAGCGGCCCTTGCCAATGGCAGGCAGCCACGACGCGCTGGGCATGCCCGCATTGCTGAGCAGCTCATGGAAATATTCGTAAAACCGGAAGAAGTCGTCCGTTACCTGGTCGAGGAGCTTTTTGATGCCCTCGGGATTGTCAATGGTGTCCAGCAGCAACTCCTGTGGATGGCGGAAGGCGGCTATCGCATCGCCGCCGGGATGAATGTCCGTGTAGCCGACGATGAAGTGCCCCTTGCCGACCTCAAGCAGCGCATGCGTCATTTCCTCGAGCTTGCGAAAAGCGAAGCTATTCGTATCGAAGGCAAGCCCTGCCAGCGATTCCTCTGACAAGTCCTTGAGAATCGGGTGGCTCCACGTGGTGCTTTCGCCATATTCGAGTTCGCAACCATAGCAGGCCGCAAAGACATCCGGCCCGAGGTTGGGAAAGACAATCGGCAGGCTATCCGCCAGAAAAATCCGATTGTTCATGTTGGCGACCGTTCGTTCTACCAAGTACTCCGTGTCCAGCCAGCGCTCGCGGTGGCTGGCAAAATGCTTGGTCGGAACAGCCTGGCGCTTTTCCGGCGGCTGCGGCAAGCTGAGGCCGAACAAGGCGCGGTCAACAACTTCAGCATGCCACAAGGCTTCGAAACGATCCAGGACGACCTCATAATCAGGTTTGTGGGTAAACATGCATGACCTCGTTTGTCGTAAGAGTAAAGAAAAAGTAGAGGGGCATAGGCTTGCGATTAGGGCGCCTGACCGCTGCCTAAAAAGCACTGCTTCTGGCTTTTTCGGGGATGCAACTTCACGGATTCAGGTTTTCCATTATTATTTCCTTATCAGGTCTTTCAAAAAAGATTTTACTGCTTGTTTTGTTAACCAATATTGCTCAGTGATAAATCCAGTAGAAAGCATGATGTTCTTCTACTCGTCGATGAGGTTGTCAATGATGGAATTTATGCAATGGCCTTAAGAAAATCAACTGGAATGGCGGTTTTTCCCTTGTAAAAAACTTCTGGATGGAAACATCCGCATGAAGGACTGGGACGCCGAACTGCCCGCAACGTCCAATTCCCGCTGTCCGACGTCCGCAATTATCCGTGGCGCCATCGGGCTCATGCTCGCCGGCGACAGCGGCTATGCCGACATTGAAAAGTTCCGTTCCGACTTTCTTTTCCGCAGGCCCTATCAAGCCTTTGCTTTACAAAGCGTTTAGTCACAAAAGCGCCCCGGCGCTACCCAGCAAGGAGGCATTTTTATGCGGAAGAATATCCTCAAGGCTTTGTCACTGAAGACAAACTTTGCCCGCCATCCAAAATCTTCATTGCAGCATCGGCGGTCATTAATTATGGAATGCCAGGTGGCTGGAGATTAGCTGCCCTCGGCTTAGCTTTAACGTTAAATTCAAGTTTCACAGGTATCTTCCCCTCGATAAAATCCTGAAGGCCGATCTGCTGAAGGCGTAGTATCTCAGATGCGATAAATGTCTTGAATGCATTTTTTCCAATGCCATTCAGATTGTAATGCTTGTCAAATGGAGGTTCTATTTTGACGAACGCCCAATTCTTGTGAGTGTTATAGAAATCTTCTACCGTCACGTTTTGTTTGGCTGGCGCTTGTTTTGCTTCGTCCGTGAATGTTTCGTATTTCTTTTTGAAGAATTCATTTATTTGATAGTAACGACGCAAGTCCTCCTTGGGCAACCTCTGGGTTATGGCGTTGTCGATTTCCTTGGATAATGCGGGATATCCAGATACTTCCGCTTTCAATTCCGTGACGAACTGGCTCAGTTGCTCTTCAGATGGCTCTTCTAATTGCGCATCATCTATCATCCGTCTCTCCAGTTCCGACAGGACAAGATGATAGAGGACTGCTGAATCGCTCAATCCATAATATCCATAATAATTAGCAAATGAATTATCCTCAATGCATTCTGACATTTTACTCATTATGTCTTCATTTTTATTTCCAATCATCAGACTTTTTATCCATTTCAATTGATACTTTGAAGCTCGTATAGGATGCAATTTGGAAATAAAGAACTCTTCAGGAATATAGGGGAAAATTACGCCCAGTATATCGAAAACTTTATTCATCTGAATCTTAGGCTGTTCAAGATGGTGTTTGTATATATTTATCTTTGTTTCAAATTGTAATGAGTCTTCCGGCTTTTTATCCATTTTCAGCAGGTAAAAATCACAATTCTGTCTTTTGACATATACAAGAGAATCTGCAAAATCCTCTGGTAATAGACCTGCGGAATACTTGACTTTTGATTTTAATTGTAAATCCTTCCAAACATACACAATTGGTATACAACGATCGTTCTCGTGCCTTAACGTATAAAGCGTCAGCTCTTTTGTTTGCTTGTCATAATTAATGTATGCATAAAAGTCTAATGGAGATGCACCTGAAATAAACACCTTAAACAAGGTCATTTTCCGTTTTTCATCCTTCAATTCCACACGAAGGGTCCATTCAATTACATGAAAATGCGGCAAGAGTTCGTTACGGTGACTTCCTTCCTTCTTTTCCAGTATAATTGTGAGATGATCATCTGACAGCTGCCGAATCCAGTCTGCTTTCGTTTTTTGACTATCTTTGATGAAAGAGATATTATCAATGTTGCGAATCTCTTCTTCATTTAGTTCCTTTTCCCTACCCCAAAAGTCTTCGACTAATGGATTGGCGATACAAATCACAGAAGAAATTAGAAATACTAGAAGTGTAATCATGCAATTACCTCTTTTGAGCTAAGATTCAATTATCTTTGCTAATAAAATGCGGCAATGTCCTGCTGCGCGGGCATTGCACGGTAGGTTGAACAATGCAGGGATGGCGCCATGTTGTGAGCGGCCCGCTCAAAGCCAATCACTAGGAGGCAAACCATGCCTGCATCGCAGGAAAATCTAGCACATGGAAAATGGGAATGCAAATATCATGTGGTGTCCATGCCGAAGTGCCGGAGCCTGTTCGGATTGCCGGGAAGGGATCCAGGCAATGTGTGCCATGAACTGGCGCGGCAGAATCCGTTGCTGCATGATCAAGTCGCTATCTTGGCCTGTCCCATTTTGTGTGTCCAAAAAACCTACTGCTTATCATAATCAGTATCTGGCCTTGCCTTCCTTTATCCATTCCTCAAATGGCGGACGGGGGGCAAGCCGCTGATGTCGAAAGGCAACTTTTGCTTCTGTATAGCAAAGACCGAATCTTACATAGTCCTCGTGTTTATCATTACATTCAAGCTTCTCAAAGCTTCTACCCCATACTGATTAATCCTAAAAAAAGCAATTGGTGTCATGAGACCAGTCAATCGGCTAAACTTAGGTACGGGCATCCAGGGGGTTCATACTTAAGCCAGTGTGCCAATCAATCGGCTAAACAAGGGAAATGCAGGCTTCTGATTCTTTTGGACTGTAGTAGTATAATCATCCCCAGGATTGGCTTGCTATCACGGAGTAAGCACATATATTAGTTGATGTTGGCGGTGGTGCCAGTCGCCCACTGCCGGGAAGATTCTGCAAGAGCCTCCCCCAGTAAAGAGGATCGATCCACCGTTGCTGGCGCCGCCAGCCCTAAAGTCGTTCGCTGCCGCCCCGCAGGCACCGTATCTGGAGAATCCCCATGTATACACCTTTCAGCATTTCCCGTTGGGCCTGGCGATTGGTAGTTATGCTTGCCATGATGGGCGCCGTAGCGCCAGCCAGCAAGGCCCAGGACGGTCCCACGCCCACGCGCGATCCGCGACCGTGGGCTACCGCCGGCGAAGTCTCCTGCGAAGGCTGGAGCAAGGCCGGAATCGGGCTGGGTCGGATCCGCGTCCGCTACCACTACGATGCCCTCATAGGCGAACCACTCGAACGCTACGATGTGATGTTCGAGGATGCCGAGCACCCGGCAAAGATTCACAAGATTCGCTTCCGCGGGCGCGTCACCAGCGGCGGTCAGGATACCGGCTGCACCCTCGACTTCGAGCCGGGGTTCTACGACGAGAAGCGCGGCGTTTGGCACACTGACCCGACCTGGGGCAGTCCCAACTGGGAGAAGTGGCTCACGGACGCCGATGGCCGCTATGTCGACAAGAAGACCGTCCAGCGTCTCTTCAGCCGGGGGTTCGGTCTCAGTAGTATGGAAGTCATCGAGGCCTCAGAGGAATGGGACGAATGGGTCAAGGCCGGCATGCCCTCCAACGCGGACGGCATGCTCAACCGCATCTGGACCGCCTCGAGCGGCGAAGAAACCGAACTGGGGGCATGGTTGCCCTATGCCTCTACGCGATCGGTCAACATGCACCTTGTAGCGGGAATGCGCACGAACCAGGAGGCACTCGACGAGCGTCAGAAGAAGTGGCCGACCGTCGTGTCTTATGCCTCGCAGTCATCCAATATCCCGGTGACGTGTCGGCCCAAGGGGCTATCCTGCTCGCTGCCGTTCGAGCCGGAGATTGACGTGTGGTGGCTGACCAAATCCGTCATGGCGAGGCTTGTCGTCCCGAGCCTGCCGGACGAGTTCAAGCGGGACGGTGAAACTTTCGAAAAACAATTCAGTATCAAGGCCCCCTACAAGGTCGAGGTGACGCTCACCATTGCCGCCGACGGCAAGACTCAGACCTGCCGCCGCCAGATGGAAATGACTCCCGGAAAACGCCTTGAAATCGCCACCTCCCTGTACCTGCCTGCGGAACCCGACCTTGGAAATCTGCCTGCACCCGCCAAGTGCCACGATGCGACGGTCACCGCCGCTGTCGTCATCACCATTCCCAAGAACCTGCTCCCCCCCCGCGAGAAGGACAAGCAGGAAGAATCTAAGGACCCCTTCGCCCCCAAGGCCGCCAAAGACCCTTTCGCCCCCAAGACCGACGGCAATGTCTTCGAGCAACAGCAGGCGGCAGACCGCAGCCAGCTGTTCGAGAAGCTGCTGGCTGCCGGCGTGGCCGCTCTGGAGCGGGAGGCGTGGGATGAGGCGGAACAAGCCTTGCGACAGGGGCTGGCTGTGCCTGGCTATGCGCAGGACGCTCGCGCCCTCGCCGCCCTTCAGCGCGTGGTCAACGGCCGGGACGAACAGCAACGACTACTCGCTGAAAAGAAGCGTCGCAACGAAGAGGCGGAAAAGGCGCGACTGCTTGCGGAGCAAAAAAAACGCAAGGCTGAAGAGATGGCAACGCAAAAGCCAAAGGAATCGGTCAAGGATGAGGAGGAAGATAAACCCGCTGCCAGACGGTCGGACCGACCGGAAACCTCTCAACGGTCAAGGGAGGACGTGATTAAGTCTACCGAACGCATGGTTGTGATCGTCCTCCGGCGTTCAGCCGTAATAAGGGATAAAGCGGGGAGGCTCCACTGGAGGGTAAGTGAGGATAGCGTGGGTATCCGCTGGGAAGACAACTCGGTGCAGTGGTACAAGTTCGGGAAAGACCGCCACGAATTCGAGCACCGTCACCGGCTCAACCACGGAAGAAATTATCTCACGTTTATTGGCGGAGAACAGAAGGGGTACTACAACCCGAACACGAAGGAATATATCTTGGGGCTCAACGGCTTCGAGTACAAGATCTACTCAGAATCCGAGGCGGGACGGCGATCCTGGCTCCGCGGTACCAACACGTTGCTTGGAGAAGACGATGAGCTGAAGTTCATTGTGGAGTACTGAAACAAGTGGTTGACATTGCAGTTTGTCCGAATGGTCTGGAGATGCAGGAGGAATTTAAATGATGGTAACAACAAGGCAGTATCTGGCAGGGTTCGCGATGGCGGTTCTGGTTTTGGTCAGCGCAGTCATCGCCCAGGACAACCCGTTTGAGGCGGCGGCGCGGGTCGCGTACTCGGGGGTGTACGAGGGCAAGGACGCCGACGGCAAGTCCTATGTGCTGGTGCTCTGCGAGCGCGGGGAGCACTTTGACGGCACCATCACCCGGGACGGCAACCGGTTGCTGGTGGAGGGGACATTGGAGCATGGCGCCGTGGTCGGCGAGATGAAGGAACACAACGGCGCGAATCCCAGTGTCATCAAGGTAACCTTTAAAGGGAACGGGGCTATCTTCATCGCCGGAATCGTCAAGGTCAACCTGACCCGGCGCGACGCTCCGCCGTTCAAGGGCATCTTTGAGGCGGGCGAAGTCAAGTTGCATCTGGAATCGGGCGTGGGAGACGCCCTGAACGGAGGTCTGAAGTTCAACAATAAGATGTACGAGGTGAAGGCACGGACCAACGGGGCGCTCTGCTGGGGCAGCTTCGGCGGCGGCGGCAAGACCTGGCCGTTCACCCTGGTGCGCGAGTCGTCGCTTGAGGTGCGCTTTTCCACCGGTTCATTCAGTCAAAGTTTAACAGACGCAAGCGCTTTGGAGCGCAAGCGAGCCGAAGAGCGCAAGCAAGCCGAAGAAAAAGCAGCCTTGGAGCGCAAGCAGGCTGAAGAAAAACGCCTCCTGACTTCTATTCTTGAATCCATGGTTCGTATACCTACAGGTTCGTTCAAGATGGGATCTGAAAGATACGATGAAGAGAAACCAGAGCGCTGGGTGACGATTTCGCAACCATACTATCTTGGCAAATATGAAGTGACCCAGGCGCAATGGGAGGCGGTCATGGGTTCGAACCCAAGCCACTTCAAGGGGGCAAATCTTCCAGTGGAATGTGTCTCATGGGAGGAT
>JAGVUR010000212.1 GCA_019136135.1 Verrucomicrobiota bacterium | reverse complement strand
AAACAACGCCATTGAAGGACAAGGTCACCCTCGAACTCTACAAATGCCAATGGGATTACACGATTGTTAGAGAAGCCCGCGGCTCACATTATAAGTACGAATGGACGCGAAGAACAACTAAAATCGGGACTTTTGACACCATTGCGTTCAACGAGACCGATGGGACATTCGAATTGGATGTCGACGACAACCAAGGTGATTTCGAACTCGTCGCAACTGCTGGGAAAATCTCGACCAAGCTGAAATTCTTCTCCTGGTGGGGCGAAGGCGGAGCACGTACCGCAAACCCAAATGTCCTTTCGTTCACTACGGACAAGCCGCACTATCTGCCGGGCGAAACAGCAACAGTCACCTTCAAGGCAGCGGCACAAGGACATGCTTTCGCAGTACTCGGCTCAGAATCGATTGACAACTCATTCGCCTTCCCAATCGCAAAAGGTAATAACTCATGCCAGATCCAAATCCCCAATAACCTCCAGGGAAATACATACAACGCGGCGATGACCGTCATTACCCATCGCACCTCAAGGCCGGACAGGTTGTTTGGCCTGCTGCAGCTTAATGTCAAGCGCGAAGACACCAAGCTCAAGATCCAACTCGAAGCGCCCGGCATCGCCAAGCCGAATGAAACGATTGACATCAAGGCAACCATCGAGAATCCCACCGAAGGCATCATCCATCTCTTCGCCGTAGATTCAGGCATCCTCAGCCTCACGAACTTCACACCCCCGGAAATCCACACGTTCTTCTACGGAAAACGATTCTTCAATCCTGAGTTCCAAGACAATTACAGCCTGATCTTCCCGGATATCAAAATCGATGACAATGGGCAAATCGGCGGAGACATGGCAAGTCTCAGACTCCTAAGAAAACTTGACAAGCCCCGGAGAATGAACCCCGCAATCGTCGTACTCAAGCCCATCCCAATCCCCAAAGACGGAATCGTCAAAACCACCATGAAACTCCCAGACCACCTGGGAGCGATGAAGCTGATGGCCGTCGCTTCAACGACTGGTGCCGTCGGCTCCGCAGAAACATCATTAATCGTACGCGATGTCATCGACATCAGCGCCTCCGCGCCACGAGCCGTAGCTCCCGGCGATCGATTCACAACAACAATCATGCTCCTGAACAATGACCTGGAAACCTCGCCTTTCACCCTTACGGCAACATATCAAAACCATCTGAAGCCAATCGCACAGGCCAACGGCAGCCATCCGCAAACCATCACCCTCAATGGAACGATCGAAAAAGGAAAGCAACATGTTCTCGGAATCGATTTCCTCGCACTTGAACAAGCAGGAACCACAACGCTCGACCTAACCCTCAAGATACTCGATGCAACTCGATCAGTCAAACTGCCAATACAAATTCGACACCTCAACCCAAACTGCGCAACAGCGGATAACATCATCGTCAACCCAAACCAAAAACATGCCTTCACCATCGACTACAATCAATGGATCCCAGGCACAGTGAGCGTTTCAATCATCACATGCGCAACGCCGACCGCCGGTGTCAAAAACGCACTCGCATGGCTGGACAACTATCCGTACGGATGCCTTGAACAAACACTGGCAACGGCACTCCCATACCTCTACCTCGACGACCTTGCAAAAGCTGGATTCATCACCGCCGACAACGCAAAAATCCATCGCCAAAAACTCAACTCTACCTACTCCAAGCTCCTGGCGATGAAGCTCCCTGACGGCACATTCACAACTTGGGAAAACGCCGATCAAACACAACGCAATATCGACGGCACCCTGATGGCGGCCCATGTCCTCTTCGAATCCGCAAACCAGGGGATCCAAATCCAAAAAGAGCACCTGGACGAAGTCGCAAATGCCATCGCAACCTATGCACAACATCCGCAAGCGCCACGAGGACACAAGGCATACGCCGCTTACGCACTAGCAATCGCAAACCATCAGAAAGCACAGGAAATCTCAAAAAATATCCTTGCCGACAAGACCATCGACTTCGCGGCTTTCCTGGCTTCGGCAGCTCTCGCCAAGGCGGGATATCCGGCAGAGGCGATTCCAACCTTCAACGCAGCAGTCGAACTCGAGACCTGGCACGAAGCCTACACCCCATACAGGTATGCAAGCGAAACATCCAGAATGGCGATGGCACTGCTGACCATCATTGAGCTGACACCGCAAAGCACGGCAATCCCAATGCTCGCAAATCAAATCAATGCCAAGCTCAGAAATGACGAATATGCCTGGGGCACAACGCAGGACAACGCATGGGCTACTGTCGCACTCGCCGCATTCGCCGCTCGATTCCCGCAGGACAACAAGGCTTCAGCAACAGTCCAAATCAACAACAACAACCCGAAACCATTCAACCCGAGCACCGCTTTTACGCAAAAACTCGACGAAGGCAACACTGCCGTCATCCACAACACCGGGAAATCGCCGATCTTCATCAACTACATGATAGATGGCATTCCAAGGCACTTGCCGCCAAAGAAAACCAATCTCGTCACTGTTGAAAGGCACTACTTGGGTGAGGACGGCAAGCCATCGCAAACCTTCAAGCAAGGCGACCTGGTAACCATCCAGATCACACTCACTTCTATCGCCGAAATCAAGGATGCGATCCTGCTCGAGCTGCTGCCCGGCGGACTTGAAATCGAAGACCCCCTGCTTGCAACAAGGGCAAACTCGATCCCCGAGGAAGCTTTAGCCAACTTCGGCGACTTCATGCCGCAATTCGCCGATAGGCGGGACGATCGTTTCATCATCTTCGGCAACTTGTACCCAACCAAGAAAACCACAATTTCCTTCCAGGCAAGGGCCGTCACAAAGGGGCAATACACAATCCCGTCAACCCTCTTTGAAGCCATGTACAATCCAAATATCAAAACCTTCGCCGACCAGCAAGGAATCCTGCTTATCCAATGATGTTGATGGGAAAAAGTACCGTGCGTCTTAAGTTCAAGTTGCATAAGAAAACCATCTGGCTTTGCCTAGGGGCGTGCATCGCCATCCTCGCCCCTATCCTGGCATGGATCGTCGCACCCTATTTCTGCGACGATCCAATGGCGATCATCAACAGGCGAACCCCGGTCAGGACCTTCTACGACATCAACGGCCAGGTCATCCATATGGAACCGACCTACGATTTCCAATGGAGATTTGACATCCCGCTTGAGGACGTCTCGCCCTTTGCCATCCGCGCAATCCTGGATGCAGAGGACACCAGGTTTTTCCAGCATGGCGGAGTTGACTACAGATCCACCCTCAGGGCGGCATGTCAAAACCTCTTCCATCGCAAGATCATCTCTGGAGCATCGACCATTTCGATGCAATTAGTTTCCATTTCCAAACCAAGAAAACGCTCCTACTGGAACAAAATCTTGCAGGCGACAGAAGCCAGGAGGCTGGAGCAGCTCCATTCGAAAGATGAAATTCTCCAGGCCTATCTCAACCACCTGCCTTTTGGCGGCAAGATCTACGGCATCCAAGCCGCATCGCAAGCCTACTTTGGCGTCAATGCATCGCAACTCAACCGTTCCGAAGCGACCCTCCTCGCAGGAATCCCACAACGACCCAATGCATTCAAGCCAAACAAATACCTCCAGCGTGCAAGGAGAAGACAGATCACCGTCCTCAACCTCATGCTCAGAAACAACTCAATCGCCCAAGACGAATTGATCGACATCATCAAAAACGAACCGCTCAGGATGACGAAGGACAGGTCATACTACCCAATCGCACCAAAAAACAACCCGATCCATACGCATTTCATCAACCTGGCACGACAGGAAGCCCCAAATTCGCTACATGTCAATTGCGCGATCGACACACAGGCTACGCACCTAATCCACAAGGCACTGGTCGATCAACTCAACAAACTCCCAGACGTCAACGACGCAGCGGCAGTACTTATACATAACTCTACCCGCCAATGCAGGGCAATCATCGGCACAGTCGATTTCTCAAATCCCATTGACGGCCAGGTCAACGCCGCCACCGCAATCAGGTCCGCAGGCTCCACCCTCAAGCCATTCATCTTCCTTGAGTCCATGGACGCGGGGCTTATAACTGCTGACACCATCCTAAACGATGCCAAAATCAACTATAGCGGCTACGCACCAGGAAACTACAACGGGCAGTACTCGGGCAAGGTCAGGGCAGCAGAAGCGCTTGCATACTCCCTCAATACACCTGCAGTCAACCTGCTCAAGCAAATCACAACGCAAAGAATGATCCGAAAACTCAACGAGATCAACCTCGTATCAAGCAGTATCAACCACGCCAATCACGGACTTGCGCTCGCACTCGGCACCGTCGGGCATTCGCTCCTCAACCTGACCAACGCCTACTCAACGATTCCAAACCAAGGATTCTTCCAAAAAACAACCTTCCTCAACAAATCCAACTCCTCCCCAATCACAATAGCCTTCTCAAGACCAGCAACACAAATCATCACACAAATCCTGACTTCCAGGAACCTCCCCCAGGCGACATTCCCAATCGCCTGGAAAACAGGCACTTCAACTGGAAACCACGATGCGTGGTGCATTGCATTTACACCGGAGTACACAATCGGAATCTGGGTCGGAAACAAAAATGGCAAATCCTCCGCCAGCCTTGTCGGAGCGACTGCCGCAATTCCGCCTGCCGTACACGCCCTGCAAGCAATCTACAAAAACTCGTTCCCAAGGCCTTGGCAATACGACCGGGAACTCCTGCCACTCAACATGATTTGCGCCGAATCAGGACTCGCACCAACGCCTGCATGCAAAAATACAAAGCTAGCGCAAACCCTGCTCAATGTCCCGCTAGCACAATGCAAAAAATGCACCCGATTCACAAAACAACAGCAGATCACAATCCTATCGCCAAGACATAATACCTACTTGACGGAAGACGACGAACCCATAACCTTGAACCTTGAAGCAAATCTGCAAAACGTCATCTGGTTCATTGACGGACAATTCATTGGGACACTGCCAAATGGCTCGACGCACGACTTCACGCCAGGAAGGCACACAATCACCGCAGTCGATCCGAACCATAACGCAAAATCACACAAAATATCCTTCGCAGTCGACCAACTCGTACTTGAAGATTAAGGATCCACAGCGTTAATCAATGGATTCGCTCAAGTACGAGCACCCCGGGTGCCCGTACCTAAACCCGTCTTGTTCTTCGGCAGGGCAAATTTATCCGGCTCCGTCCGACCCTGTCCGACCCGTCCGACCCTGTCCGACCCTGTCCGACCCTGTCCGACCCGTCCGACCCGTCCGACCCCGTCCGACCCTGTCCGACCTGTCCGACCTGTCCGACCTGTCCGACCTGTCCGACCTGTCCGACCTGTCCGACCTGTCCGACCCTGTCCGACCCTGTCCGACCTGTCCGACCTGTCCGACCTGTCCGACCTGTCCGACCCTGTCCGACCCTGTCCGACCCCGTCCAAGAACCTCCACGCCTACAAACCCCAACATCCATGTCCCAGTCCCAAATTCTTCTTTTAGTGTAAAAGATTCGGTCGTTTTCTACGCAATTGTCCAATTTTGTCGTGCCTTTGCCTTTCAAATTTCCAAATGCGAGTTATATTACGAAGTTTTTTAATGTCTTGAAAATTATTATCACTTTACATTACGCAAATTAGGAGCAATTATGAAGCGCATTTTCTCAGGTCTTGCCATTATCACCCTTTTGGTCATGTCTGTCCAGGCTGATCAACTCAACTTAGTTGACGGTTCAGTCATCAAGGGCAAAATCATCGAACTTAACAAAGGCAAAGTCAAGATCAAGACAGATTTCGCCGGCGATCTCACCATTGACCAAACCAAGGTCGCAGCCCTGACCACGGATGAACCGATGATGGCAACGACCACCACAAGCGATGCTTCTGTCACCGGCAAGCTTGCCCCTGCAGAAGATGGCAAGACCAATATCGCAGGAACAGTCGTCAACACCGCTGACATCAAGACCATCTGGCTGCCGGGATCGCCAGATCCATCGCTCCCCAAGCCGCCTGCACCCAGGAAGTGGGCCTATGAGCTCGCATTTGACGTTACCGGAAAAACCGGTAATACCGAAAAGACGACGGTTGGCGGCTCCGGCAAGGCCACATTGACTGGACCAAATGACAAATTGGCGCTCTATCTCCGAGGCAGGTACGCAAAGGAAAACGGAACCAAGAATGAAGAGGAAATCGTCGCTGGTGGCGATTATGAAATCCGCCTTGGTGGTTCATCACACACCGCGTACGCAAGAGCCGAAGCTGAAAAGGATGAATTCAACAACTACGACCTCTACTTCACAAGCGCTGCTGGTTACGGTTTCTACGTCGTTGACACCGATGACTTCAAGGTCAGGCTACGTGCTGGTCTTAGCTACGTCAGAAAATGCTATATCGATGAAAACATGGATGACGAAGACAACATCGGGATGGACTTCAACTACCATCACGAACTCAAAATCAAAAACTACGCCAAGCTCGTCACCGATGTCACCTACACACCGACGTTCAACGAGTTCCGTGAAAACTACAGAATCTACCATGAAAGCGCACTTGACATCCCCCTCACCAAGTCAGGACTCTGGAGCATCAGGCTCGGAGTCTCAAACGAATACAACAATCGCGTCGCAGAAGGCGCCGAAAGAATGGACACCACCTACTTTGGCCGCCTGGTCATCTCCTGGAACTAATCTAGGTTAAGCAAACACGAGACCGGATCCCAAAACGGGAAGCCGGTCTTTTTTTGTCTCAAATCATCCGCTAATAACCCTTGACACAAGCATCTGCAAAGACTAAACTAGGACATTGCCTTTTCCATCAACCAAAACTCAACCAAGGTGAAACGATGCTTAAAAAACTCCTCGCAATCGTCGTCGCAGCGACCGCATTCGCCACGCTAAAAGCGGATAACATGCTCGAAAACCCAACCTTCAAGGGAATTGACAAGGCACTCCCGCCGCCATGGAGCCTGACCTCCCCAGACGCAAAATTCAAATTCGAGGAAAATGGAATCACGCTCTATACCGATGATGGAAAACATTCGACCTTGACATACAGCCTAACCAATATCGTCAAGGAAGGAATCCCATACGTCTTCAGCTGCAACTACAAGGCAGCCAAGGACACGACCACCCAAGCCTATGTCGAAGCAGTCACATTCGATGGCAAGAACCGACGTTGGCACGCACCGACGGCAGGAATCCTAAATGCCGGAACAAATTGGCAAAAACGCAAATTCATCTTTGTACGCCCACCTCAGACGACCAGCATCTACTTGGCTGTCCGCTCAATTGACGGCACCCCGATCACATTCAACGAACTGACCGTCAGACCAGCCAAAATCCGCGAACAGCTCGGTGGATACTGGACCCTCGAAGACCTGGAAACTCCACCGGATGACAAGAGCATCATCATCGCAGGAGGACAAGCGGCATACCTGACAAACCTTAAGGTCGAACCAGGAAAGAATTATCTCCTCTCCTACAAGGCAAAAGGATTGACGCCGACGGGTACCGACAACCCATTCCACGAAATCACAACCAAAACCATGCCTGCAGTCACCGGCGGCGCGACGTTCAATGACGTCCCCAATAAAATGCAGCCCAAATTCCTAAAACTCAGAATCCCGGAATCTTTCCAAGGTGACAAGCTGACGGTCATCTTCGAAACCAAATCAAAGGGAAAGGTGCTCTACTACGACTTCGAGTACAAGGAATACATCCCCGATCCAATGGACAATTGGAAAGTCATCCTTGACGAACCATTCTACCGGGACATCATCTTCAGCTCAAATGATACGGGACGCATCGCAGGCGAAATCGCCGCCACTGCACCTGCCGCTAGTGCACGTGTCCACCTCGAAGGCGTCGGTACGGCATACCCCATGCTCGAAAACGGGAAAGGCCAATTCTTCATCCCGGCGAAAAACCTCAAGCCGGGCAAGTACCAAATGGATTGCAGGATCTTCGACGCACAGGGGAACGAACTCAAACGATTCGCAAAGACAATCCGCAAGGCAAAGCCCGGAAAGTACGAAACGATCGCACAGCCCAATGGGTACTTCACGATCAATGGCAAACCCTTCTTCCCAATCACCCAATGGGACATGAAATTCGGTGCCGTCGAAGAAGCACTCTATGCAAAAGCCCGATTCGGTGTCAACTCTACATTCATGCACCTCAAGCAAGACGAAGAATCCAACCTAAAAAGGCTCGACCGACTCCACAAATACGGCATCAAGGCAATCATCGTATCAGGCTGCGCGTCAAGCACAGCGCCAGCCACGCTCAAGGCATTTGAAAACGCAACAAAAAAACGAATCACGCCAAAAATCATCGAACATCCCGCAACCCTCGGATACTTCCTCATCGATGAACCACTCTGGGGCGGCAAGCCTCATGCACCGATCGCGGCATCAAACGAAATCATGAAGGATATCGACCCCTACCATCCAACCTGGGTCAACGCTGCACCGCGAAACGAGGTCGAAGACCTTATCCCATATGCGGAAGCATGCGATATCTATGGATGCGATATCTATCCGGTACCATACCCAAACAACCACTCCGGAATCGACGACAAGGGACTGACAAGCGTCGGAAAGTATTGCCTCAGAATGGACGAAACCGTATTTGGACGCAAGCCCATCTGGATGGCGCTGCAGGGATTCGCATGGAAAGGACTCAAACCAACACCCGTCGAAGAACATATCTACCCAACACTCGTTGAGCAACGGTTCATGGCCTATGACGCCATGCTCAACAAGTGCACAGGATACGGACTCTGGGGCACGCACTACGCTAAATCACTTCAATTCCACAACGTCATGTACAACGTGACAACAGAAATGGCGAAGCTCTCAACCGTTTTCGTAAAAGGAAAACAACTCGATGATGTCAAAACCGACAACAAAAACGTACGTGTCGCACAAATCCTGCTTGGATGCAAGAGGTACTACTTCATCCTCAACCTCACAGAGCAAGAACAAACTGTCAACTTCACACCGAAATCACTTGACCAACAGCTCTATGTCCTGCCAGAAGCAACGCAATTCATCAAACCCGTCAACGAAAAAGTCGCACTGAAGCTCACCCCATTCCAGGTCGTCGTAGCAGGGACGCACAAACTCCCCAAGCCAATCTGCAAAATACCAAAACCAAACAAGAAATTCGGAAACGAAGTCGACATCATTAAAAAATTGCTTGAGGAACAAGCGAAGAAAACGAACAACCTAAAACCATACACGGGAAATGCAAAGTGGATCTGGGCACAGGAAACAGCCGATGTCGCAGGAGGCATCGCACTTGTAGCGAAAACCTTCCAAGTCGATGACCCGCAGCAAGGAGCCATGCTGAAACTTGCAGTCGATGACTACTCGACAATCTACGTCAATGGAAAACAGCTGACCGAAAAAACCTTGGGATGGAGCCTACTCGTGAATTTCGATCTGAAGCCCTACTTGGTCAAGGGAACCAACGTTATTCTCATCAAGGCTGAAGACGGTGGAAGCCTCCCCTGCGGAGTCCTCGGGGAACTCTATGTCGCCGGAAAACTCGTCTCCAAAACCGATAGCTCCTGGCTTGCCGCCCCCTCGACAACCAAAGAACCAATCCCCGGGATGGATGCAATCAAAACCTTCAAGCCTGCCTATGTTATCGCGCCCTTCGGCGAAGGTGCCTGGGGAACCAACGTCAGTGAAAACAAGTGATCCAACTGTAACCACTAAAGGAACTCCCAATGTCAACCATGAAAATCGGCTGCGGCACCGTCAGCTTCAGGCGGTATCCTCTCATCGACGCGCTAAAGGCAATACGTAACGCAGGTTACGAGTATTTCGAAACTCAAGCCCAAGGCTCTTTCTGCCCACATGTTGATGTCAAAAAGGACGATCCGCAAAAATTCCAAAAGTTGGCGCAGGACTTGGGATTCAAGGGAATCACAGGTCTTTGGTCAACCGATGGCGCGCTCATCAAGGTGGACAACTGCGTCGAAAACGTCTGTCTTTGCCTTGAATGGGCCCAAGCGGCAGGCATCCCATGCGTTTTCCTCGGAGACGGACCAAAACCACCGGAGATATCCGATCAACAAGCATGGGCTATCATCGAATCTAGACTCCAACCAATCCTCGAAACCGCCGCTAAAACAGGCGTCAAAATCGCAATCGAACCCCACGGCGCATTCACAGTCACGTCGCAGGGACTCCTGAAAATACTCGCCCTCGGAACACCAGAAACCCTGGGAGTCAACTACGATACAGCAAACGTACATAACGCAACTTTCGGACAAAACCCATGGCAACATAAACCGGGATTCGATGAAGTCGACGTCCTAAAATCAGTCGCAGACAGAGTCATCCACTGCCACGTCAAAGACTACAGCAACGGAAAAAGCTGCACGCCTGGAACGGGCATCGTAAAAGTCGCCCAATGCCTCGATATACTCAAAAACTCCGGATACACAGGAGCAATCTCACTCGAAACAGAAGGTGAACACGACTTCCAACAAGCAGAGCAAATCGCCAAAGACGCATTCCAATTCCTGGCCAAATGGGGCTGAAATTTCTTGACGAACAAGCCCGGGGCAGGATGCCCCCAAGCAGAGTGTCTTGTAAAGGCGCTACGGAAGATTGACGCATTTTAACGTCCATGGCTTGCCCACGTTGCGGGTTGTTCGCCCTGTTGCTGATAAGTCATGCCGAAGATGGTGTCTCCCAGCCATTTCTTGAACGACGGATTGTCGCTGTACTGCTTGAACAGCTCGGTGTGGTCGGCCAAGAGAGCGAGCATGACGTCTTGCAGCACTTTGTCATGCTCAAGCCGAGCGGTCTTTCTATCGTTGTTCTTCATCGCATTCTGATAGGCCGTGTCCGCCGACACCTTGGCCGGAATCTCCTCTGTGATGACCTTGTGGATCTTGTCGGCATCCTTCCAATCGATGTCGCCAAACTGGTCGTTGAACGCCTTGATGATATTGCTCAGTTGGTCTATCTCTGGTTCCGGTTTACGACCACCACCGCTTGTCGGCACGGGATCGATTTCGGCATCCTGATCAGCAAGTCCAATCTTCTGGGCGGTCTTGATCTCGACACGGTAACTGTCCATGTCGATGGACTCCAGAATGCCCTGAGTCTGATCCTCTACCTTGGGTGCGGGGAGTTTCGGGATCAGGAAGTTGAGAAAGATCGACAGCTTTTCCCACTCCGCATTTGAGTACGGCAGAATTAAGGCCAAAAAACCGTAGGTGCGTACGAAGGCCTTGCCCTTGCCTTTGAAGTCCACTTGCCCGTCCTCATCAAGATCGGCGTTGTAGCTGGCCACACAGGCGTCCAGGATCGGGTCGAGCTGGTCACGGTCGGCGCCATTCAGGTAGAGTTCGACGAAATTGTCGATTTGTTTCTGTGCATAAACCTGATAGCCGTCCAGATCCTCTTTCAGGTCATGTAGCTTGTTGGGATCGGTTTCATCGCTGAGGATGGTGGTTCGGTAATAAGGTTCGAACGACTTCTGGATGGTCTCCGAGTCGTTGTAGAAATCGAGCACAAAGGTATCGTGCTTTTGCGGATGGGCGCGATTGAGTCGCGATAGGGTCTGCACCGCCTTGATGCCGGAGAGTGCTTTATCCACGTACATGGTATGCAGCAGCTTTTCGTCGTAGCCGGTCTGGAATTTGTCTGCGACGATCAGGAAGCGGTACGGGTCCTGCTGCACCTTGTCTGGGATTTGACTGCTGGGGAAGCCGTTTAGCGTCGCCTCGCTCACCTTCTTGCCGCCATATTCGCGTTCTCCGGAAAAGGCCACTATGGGTTCGTAAGGGCTTTTGAGCTCCCTGAGGTAATCCTTGAAGGCGTGGAAATACTGAATGGCCAGCTCGACACTGCCCGTGACGACCATGGTTCGCGCCTGACCGCCAATCTTACGGTAGTCGATCACATGGGCGTGGAAGTGATCCACCATGATCTCGGTCTTTTCTCGGATGGCGTGTTCATGGGACTCCACGTAGCGGCGCAGCTTTTTCTGGGCCTTGTTGGCGTCGAAGAGCGGGTCGTCCTCCACGGTCTTGGCCAGGCGGTAGTAGCTCTCCACCGGGGTGTAGTTCTTCAGCACATCGAGGATGAAGCCCTCCTGGATGGCCTGTTTCATGGTGTAGCTGTGGAACGGGTGGTGCTTAACGGTGCCGTCGGGTTGCGGATCCGGCTCGCCAAAGACTTCCAGGGTCTTGTTCTTGGGGGTCGCAGTGAAGGCGAAGTAACTGGCGTTAGTCACCATCTTCCGGCTTTCCATGATCTTGTTGATTTTGTCTTCGACCGTCTCTTCTTCGTCATCGGGATCGATGTAAGACTCTTTTTTCTCCAGCACTACATTCATGGCGGCGGTGCCCTTGCCGCCCTGACTGGAATGAGCCTCGTCGATAATGATGGCAAACGTGTTTTTACGGTGCTCGTCGCCGATCGCATCGAGGATGAACGGGAATTTCTGTACCGTGGTGATAATAATCTTCTTCCCGGCCTTGAGAAATTCACGTAGGTCGCCGGAATGTTCTGCATGGCCGACGGTGGCGGAGACCTCGGCAAACTGCTTGATGGTGTCCTTGATCTGTTTGTCGAGCACCCGCCGGTCGGTGACCACTATGACCGAATCGAACAACGTTTTGCGCTTGTGTTCCAGTCCCACAAGCTGGTGCGCCAACCAAGCGATGGAATTGCTTTTGCCGCTCCCTGCCGAATGCTGAATCAGGTAGCGTTTGCCGACACCGTTTTCCGCCGCATCGGCAAGCAGCATGCGCACCACCTTCAACTGATGGTAGCGGGGGAAGATTTGCTTGCGCCTCTTCTTGCCGGTCTTCTCGTCCTTTTCCTCCACCACCTGAGCGTAATTTTCCAGGATATCGGTCAACCCCTCTTTGGAGAGGGTCTCCTTCCACAGGTAGTCGGTGGCCAGTCCATGCGGATTGGGCGGATTGCCGGCACCGTCATTCGTGCCCTTGTTGAAGGGCAGAAACCATGATTCCTTGCCTTTGAGGTGGGTGCAGAAACGCACCTCGTGATCGTCCACAGCAAAATGAACGACACAACGGCCGAACTGGAACAGCAGCTCCTTCGGGTCGCGGTCGCGCTGGTACTGCTGCACGGCATCGAGCACCGTTTGCTTGGTAAGCTTGTTTTTGAGTTCAAAGGTGGCAATGGGCAGACCGTTGATGAACACGACCATATCGAGGGAGAGAGCGGTCTCATTGCGGCTGTAGTGGAGCTGTCGGGTAACGCTGAAGATGTTGGCCGCAAACCTTTCCTCTGCCTTCAGGTTGCCCGGCGTGGGCGTGCCGTAGAAAAGGCTCACATCGGCCGGACCGTGCTTGATGCCAGAGCGCAACACGTCCACCACGCCGCGTTTGGCAATCTCGCCCTGCAGGCGATACAAAAAGCGTGAAGTGTGAGGGGTGAAATGTGAAGAATGAAAAGAAGCCGGATCAAGGCGCAGCGCTTCGAGCTTCTCCGGTTGGGTGGCCTGCAGAAATGCCATGAGTTTGGCCAAATCGACAGCATATTCCCGGTCGTAGTCCTGTGAATCGCTTTGAACATATCCGGCCTCTTTCACAAGGGAGGCGACGATAATCGATTCCAGGCCTTTTTCACTGGTGTCAGTCGGCTTCATAAGTCCTCCAGCAAATGGGCAATGTCTTTCGGCGACGGCAGTTGACCTTTCAGCGCCTTGGGCAGGGTCCTGGTGATTTCATAAGTGGCTACGCCGATGGGATTGTTGGCGTTGTGCAGCGCGTACTCCACAATCGTGCGGCTTTTTTCCTTGCACAGAATGATGCCAATGGAGGGGTTCTCGTCCTCCTGGCGGATCTGCCGGTCCAGAGCCACCAGATAAAACTGCATCTTGCCAACGAACTCCGGCAGGAAGTCGCCGACTTTCAATTCAATGGCGACAAGACAGCGCAGACGGCGGTGAAACAGCAAGAGATCGATAAAAAACTCTTTGCCGTCCACCTCCAACCGGTATTGGCTGCCCATGAAGGCGAACATGCCGCCCATGGCCCTGAGAAAATCCTCGATTCGGGCGATGAGTGCCCGTTCCAGCTCACGCTCGCTGTATTCCTCGCCAAATTCCAGAAAATCGAAGGTATATTCGTCCTTCACCGCCAGCTTGGCCTGAGCGCGAAGCTCCGGCGTCAGCGCCTTGTCGAAATTGGTTTGGCCCAGCATGGATTTTTCATAGCTCTGGTTGTCGATCTGGTGGATAAGTACGTTCTTGGACCAGCCAAACTTACGAGTCATGCGGAGGTAGAATTCTCGTTCCAATGGATCCTTGCAACGCTGGAATATCACCAGATTGTGAGTCCAGCTGATTTGTGCAACCAGTGGTTGCACTCGCTCATCGTCGCGGTAAAGCAGATAAAACTCACGCATGTAGAAGATGTTGCGCCTGGAAAAACCGCTGATTCCAGGGAACTCCGTCCGCAGGTCATTGGACAATTGTTCGGCTATGGCAGCGCCGTGTTCTGCGTCTCTCTGACGCTCCACAATCATCCGCCCGATATCCCAGTACAGACCAACCAGCTCCTTATTGACCGCCTTGAGGGCTTCGTACTGGGCGGAGCGTATGCGCTCCTTAATCTCGGCCAACAGGCGTGGATAGTCCTGCGGTCTGTCGAGGTTGTTCTTTGGGGTTTTGTCAGTCGTTTTCATCCATATCCTCCTCGCTGTCCATCACATTCTGTCAAAAATAATATTCTTCAAGTTTTCCTAACTTACTTGTCCATAGTTGCTTAAGACCGTTTCTTCATCTATCCTTCAAATTAACTGAAAAATATCCTTTCACTTT
>JAGVUR010000099.1 GCA_019136135.1 Verrucomicrobiota bacterium | reverse complement strand
GGGCGGAGGCCCCCTTACGGTTGGGTGGGCTAAAGCCTTATTTGCACCACTAAAAAATCGCGGTTTTTTGGAAAATTTCAAGCAAGAATCATGCACAATCATTGACAAACATCGTCAATCTTCCAGAATGACAACCCATTAGGTAATCCAGATGATTCTTGATGATTTCAGTCTATTAGCAAGCTATTTCCCCATACTTATTTGAGTACGAAACAAAAGTAATCGTAATTTCGACTTGGAACTCTCTAGCCTCCATCTAGCCCAACAAGGGGGCACCTCGCGCCAATGCAACGATAGCTGGCAATCCTAAAAATGCAGTTAAAGCCAGCCTATCATTGAATTAACCCAAGTACGAGCACCCCGGGTGCCCGTACCTGTTTTCCCAATCCCGTGGGAGTTGGGTTAGGTTCATGGTTTTACGGATCTGATAATTCTGAATCCGAGCATATTTCCCTTTGAGCCAGGTGGGAGGCAGCATCGATTGGCGGATCGGCATTCGGTTGCTCCAACGTACCAATTTCCTCCGCGTATATTTCTGAAGACACTTCGCTCGCCCAGATCTGAGCCGTCTCCAGGGTAATTTGTGTAGAGGTCCCTGCACCATTCCCAGACATTTCCGTGCATATCGTAGAGTCCGAGAGCGTTGGGTAATTTTGTTCCCACTTCGCTTGTCCCGCGATGGTTACTGTCCTCGAAATCAGCCCAATCCTTCAGTTTTTTGAAATCGTCGCCAAAGCAGAAAGCCGTATCTGTTCCTGCCCTGCATGCATATTCCCATTCGGCTTCAGTAGGGAGTCGATAGGTGTTTTCCGGGAGGTCTTCCAGTTGATTGAGCCTAGCCACGAAGCGCTGGCAATCGTACCATGTGACTTCTTCCATCGGCCTATTGTCGCCTTTGTAACATGCGCCGGCAGCTGTCGTCCCCATCACTCGTATCCACTGTGCTTGAGTGACCTCGTATTTTCCCATGTAGAAGTGTTCCGGGAAGATTTGCACGTGTCGAATTTCGATATCCCCTCGTCCTTTTTCGTTTTCGGGGCTTCCGATCATGCCTGTCCCTGCTGGAATCAAACGGAAGCGCATTCCGATTGAATTGACGACTTCGATCGGGAGTTTTTCTTCATCCGAGACTGCTTTTTGCGCTTGCAGCATTCTTTCCGAGCCTTCTGCCAACAGCTCGATCTTCGGGAAAAATGCAGGTTTTGCCTCGACCAGTCCCTTTGGAAGCCTTGCCATTTCGTTCATTTCGGGTATCGGTTCACCATGCACTTCCACCTTTACAGTGTTTTTCTCGGTATGTTTTTTAAAGAATGGCTTGAGCAGGAATTGTTCGATGACCGCAAGGAGTATCACGACTTCGGCGATCCAGAGCATCCATCTCCATTTTGGGGCTTTGTGCGTTGCGAATCGTTTTAGCGCGGCTTCCTTTCCAGCTTGGCGCATTTCCGGAGACAGGCGGAAGACCGGCTTTGGCCCTTGGCTTTTCTTGATCTTGATCGGGTTTTTATCTAGATTTTCGCTAGGGTTGTTATCCATCTTGTTCCCTCCTTGTCATTGTTTTCGCCACATCAGCACCATTCCCGAGGTGGTGAAGAGAAGGCTGGGAAGTCCTCCTGCGACAAACGGGGGAAGCCATCCATTCTTGCCCAGGACGAGGGAGACTTGTCCAACTAGGTAGAAGAGGACTAGAATGCCGATTGCCCCCGCGAAGCCCTTCATGATTTCGCTGCGCTGGTTGGCAATGGTCAAGGCGACTCCAAACAGCGCGCCGACCAAGCTGGCAAGGGGAAAGGTCAGGTTGTGCCAGACGATGGTTTTCAGGTGCCTTTCGACCTGTCTGGAAGGTTTGATCTCGGCGGTAAGCATTCGCCATGCGTCTCGAGTAGAAATTGCCTCGTCCAGCCTTCCTTGCTGCATCAGGTCCTCCGGCGTTTCACGGCACTCGAGCTTATATTCCTTGAACGGGGTTGCGGGGATGGCGATGGATTCGTCAACGGATTGCAGGTGGCGTTGGATGCTTCCGTCCTTGAACGTGCAGGTTCCGTCCTTGAACGTAGCCGTGGTCGCAGTCAGAAGCCATTCCGTTCGCCCGGAATCATCAAACTGCCTTACGACAATGTTCCTGAGTTGTCCAGCCTCGTTGATCTCCGAGCAGTACCAGTCGCGCTTGGCATCCTTGTTGGAGAAGGCAATCGCATTGGGCTTGCTTTTTTTCTTTTCCAAGTATTTTTTCCGGATATTTTCAGCGTTGTTAAGTCCTGCGGCACCCCATGCTTCCCCGATTCCCACGACGCACAAGGCGGCGATGACGGCCCAAATCCATACGGGAATTGCACAGGTCATCAAGGACATCCCCGCAGCCCGCATTGCGCACAATTCGTTGTTCCGTCCCAACATGACAGTCATGAAACTGGCCGCCAGAAGAACTGAGATCGGGATCACATTGACCAGATTGTTCGGCTGAAGGGACAGGAAATAAGCCGCAATGGCACGGAATGGAACGTCCTTCGACATAAAGTCGGGGAGGTCGTCAAACACGTCGTTGACGAGGAAAAGGAAAGCGAATGCGGCAAGCGCACACACAAAAGGAATGGTGAATTCCCGAAAGACGTGCTTGAAGATGATCCTGGATGGCCTCCGCGATTGGGTCACGATAGATCTCCGATAGTCAAGCCCTGTTTTTGACCAGCTTGACCTTAGCCATTCGCGTGCCGGTCAGCAGTTCCTGAATCGAACGTCCACCGCAAAGAAGAAATATCGGCGTAAGGATCCCGAAGATCATCATGAAGAAACAATAGAAGAAGACGCGACCCATCCAGAATGGCTGCCCATTGCGGCGAATGAGAAAAATGCCCCAGTAGCGTTGCCCGACGGTTTGCGTCCTGAAGGTGATTTGGAACAAATAGTAAAAAAAGACTGCCAAGAAAATGGCCGTCAAGCAGACGTAGGCTCCGTTTGCTTGGTTTAGGACTCCAATCCTGAAAAGCCCCATGCTAACGAAGAAGATAGCGATTGCAATGACGAGCAGAATGACGACATCTGTCAGTATTGCCAACAGCCTGATTGGTCCGGAGGCGGATGGGTATGTTTCAAGCCTGGTGCTGACGAGACCAGTTCCTCCGACAAGCTCAGGCGCCTTGAGCGTAACTCTCGCCACCAGCTTTGACCAGGCCGACCTTTCCTGCTTCAGCACTTCAGCTTCCTGTTGGGCAAGCAGGATTTGCTTTAGGAAAGGAAGGTTGACGCACTTGTCCCACTTGGCGATCAGTGTGCTTCTGACCTGATCCATCGCCTTGATTTTTCCGCTTTCAGCCCATTTGATCAGGGTTTCCTGATCCGCCGGCGGCAATTCCTCGCCTTCGACGGTCTTGACTATGTACATTCTCTCACTGGTCATTTTCACTCCTTTCCAGATGTCTTCAAACTTTTTTCGCCTAAAATCGAGTTTAAATGCAAAAAAAAGACCTTTGATGATTTGACAGACTACGACAACTGTATAACATAACCCACAGAGACAAAAAAGGCGGGGCTCCCTTGAGAATTTCTTGAAAAAATCGGCATTACAACCAAATTACGGTTTTATGCTAGCATTGTAGCAACCAGCAAACAAAAGGGAAGAACAATGACTGAACCAAATGAAAATATGGGTTTTACAAATCGCCACACGTGGGTATTGCCGGACATGGAGTCCGGAACTGCGCTGATTGGAATCACGGAATACTTGGCGAACAAATTGGATGCGATCGAGAGCCTGGACATGCCCGTGGTGGGTGACGAACTCGACATGGATTCGTTTTGCATCCACCTGCACTTGACAAAGAAGATCCATCATTTGCGCTCTCCGTTGAGTGGCCGTGTCCTTGAAATCAACAAGGAAGTCCTTGACACGCCTGCGTTGATCCATCGCGACCCCCACGCCAATTGGCTTTACAAGATGGAATTTGACGATCCTGACGAGCTTGAAATGCTGTTGGACGCGAATCGGTACACACGTTTCATCGACCAGCTATGAATGTTGAATCGGGCTCTTCAGGCGAAGGAATTCTGTGTCGTTGGCAATTGCGCTTGGCGGCTTTGGCTCTAGGCTGGGTGTCTCTGCTGCTGATTTTCGGCGTAGTCCTCCTGTATCCTTTTCTGGCGGGGCGTTTTTACATTTTTTGCATTCCAAGCCTATTGTGGTTTTTGGGCAGTGCATTTTCAGGTCATCGCCTGATGCTGCTGTCATCTGGGACTGCGTTGTTCCTATCTCCGTTTGTGACTTGGAACGAGCGCCTTTTTGAGCTGAATGCGTACATTGACTTCATGTCATGCCTATGGTGCATGTCATGCTTGTGGTTTGCGTTCCAGATGACGAATGTGATAAGGTCGCTGGCTCGTAGTTCAAATTACGATTGGCTTGTCCGGCTAGGAGACACGAATCGGAAGGTCCTGGTTTTTTTCTTCATAGCTCCATTATGTGCGCTTATGGTTGCCTTGGGCATACTGGATCGAAGCTGGAGCATGATATTGTTGAGTAATTTGACTGAACTGCTTGTGGCTTGGGCGCGGATTACATATTGGCCATTTGTTTTGATTGCCTTTGTGCTGTTTTCCCAAGCCAAGCTTTGCGTGTCTTCCGTGATAGCGTGTCAGCTGGAGATACGCGATTTGTATCAAAATAGAAATAATGAGGAAAAGGAAGAGAATGAGCACAACGTTGATTGCGGCGCTTGATGTGTCGTCCATGGACGACGCCTTTGCAATTGTGGATCGCCTAGGCGATTCAGTGACTTGGTACAAGGTAGGAAAGCAATTGTTCACACGCTTTGGTCCTGCTGTCGTCGAGGGCTTGAAGTCCCGTGGAAAACGTGTTTTCTTGGACATGAAGTTCCATGACATTCCGAACACGGTCGGTCAAGCGGTGCGTTCTGCCGCCGCAATCGGGGCAGACTTGTGCAATGTCCATGCATCTGGCGGTCCCGCGATGCTGCGCGCCGCCGCAGAAGCATCTGCTGAAACGGGAATTGTGGTGACAGCGGTGACGGTGCTTACGTCAATGGACCAGGGTGAGTTGAAGGCCATTGGGCTGGAAGCGACTCCTGCAGAGCAAGTTGTTCGATTGGCGACATTGACCCGTGATTGCGGCCTGGCCGGCGTTGTCTGCTCGGCCTTGGAAATCCCCTTGGTCAAATCCGCTTGCGGGGACGACTTTGTTCTCGTCGTCCCGGGAATTCGTCCTGCCGGCTCGGCCAAGGGCGATCAAAAGCGCGTGATGACTCCTGCCGAAGCCGCCCGTGCTGGCGCGCAATTCATCGTGGTTGGCCGCCCAATCATTGCGGCTGAGGATCCCGTTGCGGCGGCAAATGCCGTCAATGCCGAAATCCAAGGCGCCTGAACCAAGCTTACCCTTTGATGAGGGATGCCAGGAAACCCTTGGGGAAGAACAGCATAATCGCTGCGATGATCGTGAGGACTTCCACCCACCTGATAAAGCTCTTGTTTGACATTTTTCCGCTAAGGAAGATTCCCACCCCTGCACCAACCAGGATGGCAGGGGCTAGCTTGGCGTTGAAAACCAGGCTGTCAACGTTGATCATTCCCCGATAGGCCATAAACGGAACCTTGCACCAGTTGAGCACCACAAAATACCAGGCGCTCGTTCCGATGAATTCGTCCTTCGGAAGCTGCATCAACAGCAAGTAAACCAGAATAACGGGACCTGCGGCATTGGCAAGCATCGTCGTCACCCCGGCCAACAAGCCAAAGCCGATGGCAAGCAACAACACCGAAGGACGTCGTGGATCCTGGTTTTCGAGAAGGCTATGCAACCGCCCCTTGAAGGTATTCATCACCACCAGCGCCAAGACAATGACGCCGGTGGAGATCCTGATGACCTGGTCGTCCATCCAAGGACGCCCAAGCAGGAAGAAGCCGATGACGATTCCCGCAAAGGCGGGAGGGAATAGCCTGAAGAGAATCTTCCAGTTGGCGTGCCGTCGGAAATGGATTACTCCCAGTGTGTCGCCGAAGATCAGCAGCGGCAGAAGGGCGCCAGTCGCCATTTTGGCTGGCAGCACACTTGCCATCAGGGGCACCGCCAGAGTCCCCAATCCCGGAAGTCCGCATTTGGAGGCTCCGACGACTAGACCGCAAATGCACGCAAATATCCAACCACCAACTGAGAGATCGTAGGCATCCATTTCGTAATTACGCCAAAGCTCCCTTCAGTTCATTCGCCTGGGTCAAGCCAACGAATTTCTTTGCCGGCTTGCCGTCCTTGAAGACGATCAGGGTCGGGATGGACGCAATGTTGAATTGCGCCGCGACTTCGGGATTGTCGTCAACATTGACTTTACCGAATACGACTCCCGTCATTTCGCCAGCCAACGTTTCAAGGATAGGTGTCTGCATTCTGCAAGGAGGACACCAAGGTGCCCAGAAATCGACGAGCACGGTTCCAGTTTTGATGGTTTCCTTGAAATTATCTTTAGTAAGATCGATTAGTTTTCCTGACATAGTTTAGATTTCCTTCTGTTTGTGTTTTGCTTCTTTCAGATTAGACTGAAAACATGATAATATCGTCTTGGTTTGGTGGAATGCGAAAAAGTAGGACAACAAATTTTCACGGATGTTCCATAATGTGCCTATCATCGCCGAAGGGCGAAGGATTTGTTGCCTATCCGCAAAAAACACCCCGGAAACCAAGGCGAAAATTCATCGGTTTCGTACTCAAAAACCATGCGACATGCCTCCTGGATTCGGCATTGGAGATCATGGGACTGGGACATATGGGACAAATGGGATGAATGGAACCCTTGGGACTGTGACATGGGTCTGGGACTATGGGACGTTACGTTGGGTTTTGTGGGGCTAGTGTCCGCAAAACCACCCCGAAGCCAAAGCAAAAATTCATCGGTTTCGTACTAAAAATGCATGTGACATGCCGCCTGAATACCAAATCGAACAAATCGTTTTTTTCCGCATTCATAATTCATTGTTCATAATTCCGCATTCATAATTCATAATTCCGCATTCAGCATTCTTCGTATTTGATTGTGCCTATAGTCGGTGTAAATTCATCAAAGTGATTGTTGTTGTGATTTTTCAGTATAAGTGCATAAAACTGGAGTGATCCAATGGACATGGCCTGGGCTTCGATATTTTCGATATTGTTGTTTGCGGGAGTATTTTGTACATGCGCCCTAGGCGAGACGATAGGCTACTGGAAGTTTGACAGTTCGAATCCCCTGGTTGATTCCAGCGGAAATGGTCGATCGTTGACAGGATCGGGAACCACGTTCAAGGGAAACTACGCCAGATTTACGGGAAGCCAATCCCTGAATACATTGGCGAAACTCGAAATGAGTAAATACGATCGCTTTACGGTGGAGTTTTTCATCCGCAAGGCAAATGATGGCGGCGGTCCTATGGTGGTGGTCGAACAGACCGCATGCATGGGATGGCGGGAAGCGACAGGATCCTTCGGCGTCTCGTTGGACGATTGGGGCACCCAGGGTGCCGTATTCGGAAACCTGAAGTCGCCAGGATGGCACATCGACCGTTCACCAGACGGAACCATACTCGCTGGATTCTGGCACCATGTAGCAATCGTTTGCGACAAAAAAGCCCAAGGAAACGACAAGCTCATCCTCTATGTGGACGGAGTCCGACAACCGCAAAGCAAGTATACCGACTCGGTGGAGACTGCGTTTCGGGACGATATCCTGTACATCGGTTCCAGGAATAACGAGTCGATAAATTATCGCGGCGACCTGGATGACCTGCGGATTACGGCGGCAGCGCTCGGACCGGCTGATTTCCTGACCCGTCCCTCCAATGACGATCAGGTCGATGGCTTTGCCTACGACGAGCTGGATTGTTCATTCATTGCGAAGTATGACGGCAGCGAGCAGCGGTACGTCATGCTGCGTCCCAAGGCCATTGACGCCGACAAGCCGATTGATCTGCTTTTTGCGCTTCATGGCCATGGTTCCGACCGTTGGCAGTACATTCGTGATAACCGCGGCGAGTGCCGTGGAACCAGGGTTGCGGGTCAACGTCGCGGAATGCTGATCGTTTCTCCCGACTACCGTGCCAAGACGTCGTGGATGGGACCTGCCGCCGAAGCCGACATGCTTCAGCTGATCGAATTGTTGCGGAAGGAGTACAAGATCGGGCGCATATTCGTCAGTGGCGGATCGATGGGCGGCACGTCCGCATTGACATTCGCGGCATTGCATCCACAATTGGTTTCCGGCGTCGTTGCCTTGAATCCATTGGCGGACCATGTGTCCTACGACCAGTTTCAGGATGCGATTTCGGAGTCCTTCGGTGGCTCAAAGGAACAGGTTCCCGAGGAGTACCGCAAGCGTAGCGCATTGTATTTCCCTGAACGTTTTACGATGCCGGTTTCCATCACCCTGGGTGGAAAGGACACGTTGGTTCCGCCCGACAGTGCGCGAAAACTGGCAAAGGCAATCGGCGAACGATTCGGCGAACTAATCTATGTAGATGACAAGCCCGAACGCGGACACGAAACCGATTTGCCTGGAACGCTGAATGCGTTTGAGGAGATGTTCCGGCGAGCTGACAGCACCCGCGTGACCTTGGACGGAGTTGTGGTTCATCCCTCTTCGGCGGTCGCCTCTGGAATTTGGTTTTACGAGAAGGGTGATAGCCAATTGCTGTTGTTGGGTCACGATGGGTTGGAAGGTTGGCGTTGCGTCGTTGGCAAGGGCGATTGGCGCCTTGACGGAGACCCCGTGAAGAGCGGCAAGCTTTCACGTGCCTTGCGTCCTTGGCGTGCCCCGTATTCGAAGGCGCCCATTGGATGCTCCGGTGACTTGAACCGGGAAATCGCCGAAGCCTTGATTGAATGGGATTGGAGAATGCGTGACGGAATCGAGACGCCGCGCGAATCCAAGACGTTTGCCGAGGTGATACCAACGCTGAGAGAACGATTCAACAAGATGGGATTGACTGAAACGATTGCCGCGACGGGCGACGAAGCCGAGTGGCTTGCGTTGCATCGAGCATTGCGAAAGGCCGCCTTAGAACAACTGCCGAAATCTCCACTCCTGTTCCTGAAGAACGCACCTCCCGTGATGAGCCATCAGTTGACCCAGATGTACGGTTATTGCTCGCGCCCAGGAGGCGGAATCTTCATCCTCGAACAACCAGGAATCGGGATGAAAACGCGGGAAATCACGCCGACGGAATTGCCTCCGGGAAGCTTCATGACCCCTGAACTGTCACCTGATGCCAAAAATCTCTATTTCGCATACGCGCCAGTCAAGGAATTGCCGGAAACATGGACGTATGACAAGACAACGTCACAATACCGATTCCACCTCTACAGGATGCCGATAACCGGAGGCAAGCCCGTGCAATTGACCCAAGGCGATACGGATAATTTCTTCCCCGTATGCCTTCCCGATGGCGACATCCTGTTCTCATCGACGATGCGTGGCGGATACCACCGATGCGGCAGCGGTCCCTGCTTCGTCTATACCCTGTCAAGAATGCATCCCGCCGTCCTCTACCAACACCTCTGGACGGCGCGTCCCGATGGCGGCGGCGTCAAAATCTTCTATGGCAACAACACATGGAATCCTTGCGGAATCTGGGAAGCACGCGCCGTGCCTGGATCGCGAAAGGTGATGGCGACTGCAGCCCCGCACCATGGAATGACAGCAGGATCGCTCATACTCGTCGATACACTCAAGGGAATCGATGGCGAAGAGCCGTTGACGCGATTGACGCCGGAAGTCAGATTCCCCGAATCGGAAAGCCGACTCCCCTACGGTCCGACGAAAACACGAGACCTCGCATTTGACAGGAAACCTACGGGATACTGGGCTGGAGGCATCCTTGATCCGAAACGACAGACGCAGGCGACGACCGAAGAACTCCGTTGGCCCGGCCATTGCTACAAGTCGCCATGGCCGCTTTCCGAAAAAGCCTGGATTGCCTCCTACTCCTTCGATTGCCTTCAAGGCGAACCGGGCGGCAATCTCCCCAACATGTTTGGCATCTACATTTGCGATACGTTCGGGAACCGCGAGCTGTTGTACCGCGACCCCAGGATATCGTCCGTCTGGGCGCTTCCCATCGAGAGCCGCGAGATGCCGCCTATCATCTACTCGAGCATTGACAGCTCGATGGCGAAGCGGAATACAGGTACGTTCTATATGCAAAATGTCCGCGACAGCTGGCCGAAGGCTTTCCCCGAAGAGCATCCCATTACCGCCTTGCGCGTGTTTGAGATATTCACCAAGACCACGCCTCATGCCGACAGGCCCAAGGTCGGAGCCGGCCTGGGTTCGATGGGACGGCATGTCTTGGGGACGGTTCCCGTGGAAGCCGATGGCAGCGCGTACTTCGAGGTGCCATCGGGAATACCCGTCTATTTCCAGGCGTTGGACGACAAGGGACGCGCCGTCCAAACGATGCGGTCGCTGGTCTATCTGCAGCCCGGCGAGATGGAAAGTTGCATCGGTTGCCACGAAAACCGCCAGAAAGCTTCCGCACCAGGAGCCAGGACGATTGCCCAGACCCGACCACCCTCGGTGCTGAAGCCTGGTCCCGAAGGTGCGTACCCCTTCAGCTTCGCCAAACTCGTCCAGCCAATCCTGGACAAGCATTGCATTGCCTGCCACGATGGTTCCAAGCCAAAATGCCCGAAGCTGACAGGCGAACGCGAAGGATGGGCGACCAAGTCCTTCAATGTGCTTATCCGTCACGTGTCGTACTCGGGATGGGGCATGCCAAAGAACAATTTCGAGCCGACAACCGAACCGCTGCGTTTCGGCGCCCTGGCAAGCCCGCTGTTGACACGGCTTGAAAACAAGCACGGCAAAGTCACGTTGAGCAAAGAAGAAATGGATCGTATGATCCTTTGGATGGATTCCAATGGAGCCTGCCACGGAACATACGACCTGAAGTGAAGGCGAACAAGGAGTTGACAAATGCGAATGATCTATGCGGCCAGTGAACGATGCCCTGATCTTCTTTACGAAACGGGATTTTCGGCTCCGGATCCGTTTCTGTATGTAGAGACGCCGGATTTTCGAGGCATCGTTGTTTCAGCTCTGGAATATGGGCGGGCAAGCAAGTCTGTGAAGGAAGGAATTCGCGTATTTAGCCACGATGAAGTCCGGAAGGAGTTCGGGATGCCGCGTGCACTTCCCGTTGGTCTGGTCAATGTAATTGCCGCGATTTCGCGTCGATATGCCGATTGGACCTGGGGAGTCCCCGCCAACTTTCCGTTGGATTTGGCACGCAAGCTGGAAGACAATGGCGTCGTCCTGAACTGCGTCAATCCCTTTTCGCCTGGCAGGATCGTAAAGACTGCCGATGAAATCGAGAAGCTGCGTCACGGGGTTCAGCTGGCGGAAACAGGTCTGTATCGAGGCTTGGAGGTGCTAAAGGAAGCGGAAGTCGACCAGGATGGCGTGCTGACCTGGAATGGAGAAACGCTGACCGCCGAAATCCTGCGAGGCGAAATCGATATGGCCATCGCAAAAAAAGGCGGCACCGCAGCGCAAACCATCACGGCGCCAGGAACTCAAGGCGCCGACCCGCACCAGCAAGGGACAGGACCAATTCGCCAAGGTCAGCCGATCGTGATGGATATCTTCCCAAGATGCGATGCAACCGGATACTACGGCGACCTGACACGCACGGTCGTCAAAGGGCAAGCCTCGGACAAAATCAAAAAGACGTTCCAGGCGGTCTATAGTGCGCAACGCAAGGCAATTGAGGCGATCAAGCCCGGCGCGATATGCTCGTCAATCCATCAACAGGCGGCAAAAAGCATGGAAGATGACGGTTTCGTAACGGATTTGAGTGCAAATCCACCCTGCGGCTTCATCCATTCCCTGGGGCACGGGTTGGGCTTGGAGATCCACGAGGGACCAAGCCTGAACAGTAGGAGCGAGACAGTGCTTCAGGTTGGCCATGTGGTAACTGTTGAGCCTGGGTTATATTATCCCGAATGGGGTGGCATCCGCATCGAGGACGTGGTCGCAGTCACGGAAGACGGTTGCGAAAATTTAACTACAGCACCAGTGTTTTTGGAAATAGAGTGATTTATTATCATGCATAGGAGGACTTTACTATGAAACGGTTCGTGCTTGTTTTGGTTTCCCTGTCGGTGTTTCCCTTGTTTTCCCAAGGCGTAGTCAAGTATGAGGATCATGGAGCTGTCGGCGATGGCAAGACCAACGATTTCGCGGCGATAGCCAAGGCCCATCAACACGCCAACAGCCTTGGCTTGCCTGTCGAGGCGACTTCTGGGAAGACTTATTATATCGGACAAGGCAACGAGACCGCCATCATCCAGACCGATGTGGACTTCAAGGATGCCGTGTTCGTGATCGACGATAGTGAAATTGACGTAAATAGCCGAGGCAGGTGGATCTTTTCAATCCGGGCATCAAAGCCGGACTACAAGGTGCCCGAACTCAAGACCCTGAAGCGAAACCAGGAAAATATCGGGCTGACCTTCGAAACCCCAGTGCTCCTGACCGTGACAAACTCAAAGGTCAAGAGGTACATCCGGTATGGCGCAAACCAAAACAAAGGTTCCGCGCAAACCGATGTCATCCTGGTGGATCAGAAAGGCAATGTGGATATGAAAGCCCCGATTATATGGGATTTTGATGAGATTACTGACGCCGTCGCCTCCCCCTTGGACGAGAAGATGCTGACTGTGCGTGGCGGGGTTTTCAAGACTATCGCCAATCAGGTTGAATCAAAGTATACGTACTATGCCCGGGGCATTCAGATCATGCGTTCCAATGTCACGATCACGGGATTGCGTCACGAAGTGAGCGGCGAAGGCGACCACGGTGCACCCTATTCAGGTTTCCTGAACGTGGTCCGATGCGCCAATGTCACCATCCAGGATACCGTGCTCACCGGGCATAAGACATACGGAACAATCGGTTCCGCAGGAAGGCCGGTCAGCATGGGAACCTACGATTTCGGAGCCAATCGGGCAATCAATATCACCCTCAAAAACTGCCGGCAAACCAATGATATCACAAACAGAAAGTACTGGGGCATCATGGGAAGCAACTACTGCAAGAACCTGACCTACGATGGATGCGAATTGTCCAGGTTCGACGCGCACATGGGCGTCGCCAATGCGACAATCAAGAACTCCAAGCTTGGGCACCAGGGCATCAATGCCATCGGAACAGGCACGTTCCTGCTGGAAAACAGCACCGTCTATGGCGGAGCAATGATCAATCTCAGAGGCGATTACGGTAGCACATGGGAAGGGGAATTCATTATCCGAAACTGCACGTTCGTGCCTGCTGCAGGAGCAAAGACCACAGGCAATATCATCGGAGGATCCTACTCAGGAAAACACGACTTCGGATACCCATGCTTCATGCCGGAAACTATTGTCGTCGAAAATGTGACGATCGATGATTCAAACCATCCCGACAACTATCAGGGTCCCGCAATCTTCTCCAATTTCAATCAAGCAAATAAGGATGCCGGATATGTAGAAGATTTCCCCTATGCCATTACCAAGCAGGTTCTGCTTAAAAATGTCAAAACCAAAAGCGGAAAGCCTATTCGCCTGAGCGACAATCCCTGGATGTTCCGGAACGTCAAGGTCGTCACCCAAAACGACTAATAACTCCCCTGCCTTTCTTGTCTGGCAAAAATCATTTTCGCCAGACAAGCCCCAAGGGGGCATCAATCCGCTTTTTCTTATAGTTCAGGTTGACATTTATGCATTTGGACATGACATTTGTCATGTCGCCAAACGACGGATTTTTCTCAGCAACAACAGGATTCAAGTTATGTCAAGCATTCGTCTGCAAGCACATCGTGGAGTCAGTTCAGAATTCCCCGAAAATACACTCGCCGCATTCCAGGCATCGGTTGACGAAGGGTACAAGCTCATCGAACTTGATCCCAAATTCACTCTCGATGACCAATGCGTCATCCTACATGACAGGACACTGAACAGAACCGCCAGGGACGCAAACGGCAACAAGCCCGAGCCAGATACGAGAATCGACCAGGTCACGCTCCAGCAAGCCCAACAGTTCGAGTATGGCTCCTGGTTCGATCCAAAATTCAAGGGCGAACCGATCCCAACGCTGGATGACGTCATTAAGTTCATTCGAAAGAATACAATCTCTTTCAAGTTCGACAATGTCTGGGAAACATTCCCGCCAGAACGCCGAGAACTCTTCCTCGCACAATTGGAAGCTGCAAACCTGGGTTCAAAAATCGGATTCACATGCCGAACGCTTGAATGCCTTGAAATCGTCGCGGCTCGATTCAAGGATTGCGAACTCCATTGGGATGGCGACAATGCCCTCGAGACACTCAAGGCTGTTGCCAAGATCGCGAAAAACCATCGCCTCACCATTTGGCTTTGCTACCCCTGCCCAATGACCAATTGGTTCAAGGGGGAAAGAGCCTCCGAACAACTCGCAAAAACAGCGCATCAATTCGGCGATGTCGGAATCTGGATCCTCTCGGAGGAAAGCCAGCTCCATGATACGATCAATATCTTCCGCGCAGACGCCATCGAAACCACAGGACACATAAAACCATTCATGCTCGATAAACATACCATGTAATCCACAACAACTTGTTAATTGAGGGTTCAGATTATGGCGCATTTCGGCGACCTCATACAAGAATACTACGTCAATCAATTTCGTGACGGACTCGAAATCAGAAGGCAAGAAATCGCAAGCCTTCAAAGCCCTGCTGATGTCGCAAGATATGTCACAAAAATTCGGCGAAAACTCTCCGTCGCCTATAAGCTCAAAATACCAAAAACATCCCTGAAGCCAAGAATCATCTCATCGCTAAAACACGATTCCTTCACCGTACAAAATATCATTATCGACTCAAGGCCGGGCTACCCAGTCAGCCTGAATCTCTACATCCCGGCAGATATCAAAAAGCGAACTCCCGCAATCCTCCAATGCTGCGGGCACATGCCGGAAGGAAAAGCCTACTCGAAGTACGTCAAAGCAGCAACATCCCTTTGCCTCAAGGGATGCATCGTCCTCGTACCCGATCCGATCGGACAGGGAGAACGGTCGCACTACAGGGGATGTGACAACAGTATCGCCAATGTCCACGAACATTGCCTGCATAACAAGCGACTGCTCGCAGTCGGAGATTCATTCGCGAATTGGAGGATCCATGACATAAGACGCTGCATTGACTACTTGTGGTTCCATGACAACGTCGATCGAAAGCGAATCGGCATCATGGGCAACTCCGGCGGCGGGACGATGGCAACAATCGTCAATGCCCTCGACAAAAGAATCGCTGCGGCAGCGCCAAACTGCTACGTCACAAGATGGCTCTCCAATGTCGAAAACGAACTCGCCGCAGACGGAGAGCAGATTCCCTTCGCCTTCGCTAAAAACGGTGGCGACCTGGCGGATTTCCTCATTGCCGCAGCACCAAGGCCACTCCTGATCTCTGGAGAACTCAATGACTTCTTCGATATCAGAGGAACATTTGACATCGTCGAGGAACTCGGACGCATCTACAAAATCCTCAGACGCCCAAATGACATTCAATTCACGTTCGGAAATCAAAGCCATGACTTCAACCTCGGGGCACGGGAAGACACATACGAATTCTTCGCGGAGTATTTCAAGCTCGATTCAACAAGGCGAGAACCGGATATCCCAGAACTCAGCGAAGAACAACTTTCGTGCGGCCTCGCGCAACTGTACGCACTCCCCTACCCGCCAAATACTATCCACGACCATATCGAACAAAAACTCCAGGCGGCAGACGAAACACGACAAAAGAACTCGCCGGAACAAATCAAGGCTAAACTGAAACGAACGCTCAAAATCAGCAAGGCTCCAACGCAAGTACCACACTACAGGCAACTCAGACCGCAACGAGTCGGAGACAGAATCTTCTCCAGGTACGGAGTCGAATGGGAACAAGGAATCGTCACGACGCTTGTCATGCCGGACAAGCAGCCCTTCTTCCATCTCCCATCAGCAGATGTCGCAGTACTCTACATTCCTAACCAGGACGCAAAAAACGAACTCAAAAACAGCCCTCTCAATGACGAGTACAGGCTCTTCGGACTCGACTACAGGGGCGTCGGGGAATCGATGCCCAATGGATGCGACCAACCTCCAGAACGCGATTTCTTCCACCCGTACCAATTTGACTACCACTACGATGCACTTGCCAAGCTCCTAGGAGAATCCTACTTGGGAGGACGTGTCTCCGACATCATCGCAACGATCCAGCTCCTCAAGACTCAAGTCTCGCCGGACATTGTCATCACGGCATCTGGGATCGGACAAATTCCCGCAATCCTTGCGGCATTCCTCTCACCATATCCAGTACAACTTCGTATCGATGAACCCCTGATCACGTTCCGCGACGCAGTCAAAAACATCCATTGCCCAATACCGCAGTCAATGATCCCTACCAACATACTCAACATCGCCGACCTGGATCAAATCTACAGCCTCGTCGAAAACAACTAGACACAACATGACATCACGATCCCAATTCTGGGTCAGAGACAGGTCCTTCTACAAAAACCTCTTTCTGCTAGCCATCCCAATCATCCTGCAAAACCTGATCACTAATGGCGTAAATCTCGCCGACAACTTGATGATTGGACAACTAGGGGAAATCGCCATCGCGGGACTCCACATAGGCTCCAAGATCCAGGCCGTCATCCACATCCTGATATTCGGCTTCGAAAGCGCCTTGATGATTCTTTCCGCGCAGTATTGGGGGCGGAAGGACACCGAGCGCATCAAGGACGTTATCTCCATCACCATGCGACTCGTGTTTTCCATCACGGGTACGATGACATTGATCGCCCTGTTCATCCCACACTGGGTAGCCGGGCTCTTCACCGATAGCCAGCCCATCATCGATTGCTGTGCCCTGTACATCA
>JAGVUR010000181.1 GCA_019136135.1 Verrucomicrobiota bacterium | reverse complement strand
ACCCTTCGTTCAGCAATTGCATGTAGAAGAGAGTGGTCGGTATGTGAATATTGCCCATTCGTTTTGGTCTGTGGGCATGTTTGCGACGGTGCTTGGCGCTGGTGCATTGCTCAATGCTGGCGTCCATTGGCGGCTTGTCATGGGGTTGGTCGGAATCCTGTCGCTGATTCCGATGTTTTTTTACTTTTGGCCTGAAAGTCCTGGTCGCGAGTACCCTGAGGCGAAGGAGGTCATTGACGGGGCGAAGGTTGCTCGTCAGGCGTGGGAGATTTTAACCACCCCTAGGTTTTGGGTCTACCTGGCGATCATTTTCCTCAATGGAGGCTGCGAATTTTGCCTGAGCTTTTGGTCCGCCAGCTTCATTCAATTGAATTTTGCCGGTAGCGCGTGGGCAGGTGGGATTGGTACCGCGCTAGTCGCATTGGGGATGTTCATCGGACGGACAAGCAGCGGCATATTCGTGCCTCAGGACAAACTTAAGCACCTGATGCTCGGGTCTTCGATCCTGTGCTTGCCTGCGACGATTCCCATGGCGTTCCTGCGGCCGGAAGCGTTTGACAATCCGAATACGGCACTGTACATCCTGTACGTGCTGCTCTTTTTCGGCGGTTTGGGCGTGGCATGTTTCTGGCCCACATCCCAGGTCTATGCGACGGAACGGTTGCCGCATCTGGATCCGACGATGATCTTCGTGATCATGTCATGTTCGGGAATTCCTGGTTGCGGAATATTCTCGTGGCTTATGGGCGTGCTTGGCGACACGATTGGCTTGGACAAGTCGTTTTTCCTCGTGCCAATCACGGCCGGCTTGATCGGCGTGATCATCGCGATCGAGGGATTCTTGCTGAAGGATAAGGCAAAGGTTGGAAGAATTTCCTGAGGTAACTTCAACACAACTGACAATATATTGCGAATTAGGATACACTAACATTTTGAATATTTCGCTCAATTATATCAAGTAATAATAGTTGACTTCAGTTATTAATGAAGTAATTTAATTAAGACTTTAAATCTTTTAGCGCTTTGATTTAAGTACGATGCTTGCTTATACTTTGATGGAGCGGAGAAAATCATGGATAGCGAGAGTTTAGAGAAGGGCTGGCGTTATTTGATGGATGTCCACAGTGGTTTGTGCAGAATAATCGAGTCTAGGGATCCTTTGCCACAGTATCAGCAGTTAAACTTTTCTCGGATACGGGTGTTGCGTGCAATTTATGAACAGCCTGATAACTGCGCGATGTTGAAGGAGGTAGCCAAGGAATTGGGTTTGACTGCAGGTGCGATATCCCAGATGGTAGATTTGCTGGTGAAGGAAGGCTTGGTTGTACGGGCTCGTAGCGAGACGGATCGTCGTGCAGTGACATTGCGTGTGTCTATTCAGGCTGAATCAATTCGTCAGTGTCTTTTTACAGCGTTCAACGAAACGATGACTGAGGTGTTGTCTGGGGTATCTGAGGAGGATTATGCGGGTTTCCTTCGGGTAATGGAGGTAATGCGTGAGAGGATTGCTGAAATATCAAAGTCGATGAGAAACTGATTCGGCTTCTGTCGCATGGCAAACCTCAGCGCCTTGCATGCCGTGCATGAGTTCGTCAAGGGGTTGGGTTCGCCGAGTGACTAAATGATGCAAGTATATGACAGGCTTAAGTGGCAGGCTTGATTGCAAAACGCAATGGGGCCTGCTACATTTTTTATTTGAGCTTATGCGGATTGGGTCGTGTAAAAGTTGACTTGAACCAAGGAATTGAAGATGAAGAACTACCGTGTGACGATGGTGTCCGAGGGGAATGCCCAGTTGGAGGAAGCCGAAGTACGTGAATTGGCGCCGCATGAAGTGCTGGTTCGGAACATGTTCACCGGTGTCAGCGCCGGTACCGAGCGCGCCTGGTCTTTGTCGATGCCGAATGCCAAGAGCAACTTCCCGTACATGCCTGGGTATAGCGGTTCAGGCGAGGTGGCTCAAGTCGGTTCCTCAGTGAAGAATTTATCTATTGGCGATCGTGTTGTTGTCAATTGGGCTGGGCACCAATTGTATTCGATCTTGGGTCGTTCGGATTTGGTGAAGATTCCGGAAGGTTTGGACATGATGGAGGCTTGCTTTGCGCATATTTCGTCCTTTCCGATGCTGGGTGTCCGGAAGCTTCAATTGGAATTGGGCGAGAGCTGCATGGTGCTGGGACTCGGGATCCTTGGCGTGTTTGCAATTCAGTTTGCTCGCTTGTCCGGCGCAATCCCGCTGTTCGCGGCGGATTTTTCGCCTGAACGACGCAAGTTGGCGCTGGAATTGGGCGTTGACAAGGTGTTTGACCCGGCAGATCCCGATTATCCTAAGCAAGTCAAGGAGTTGACGGGGGGTAAAGGAGTCGATGCGATTGTCGAAGTTACCGGGAACGCGGCCGCGTTGCAGACGGGCTTGACCTACGTGGCGCGGAATGGACGGATTTCACTGCTGGGCTGCACAAGGATTTCGGACGCGCCGATCGATTTCTACAAGTATGTCCATTGCCCTGGCATCAGGTTGATTGGCTCGCATACGATGACACGCCCGAAACATGAATCAAGCCCGTTCAATTGGACAGAGCCTGACGACTACAATACGTTCCTGAAACTCCTTGCGGCAAAACGCATCCAGGTGAAACCGTTGATCTCAACAGTGGTTAGCCCAACCGAAGCGCACAATATCTACCACATGTTGGCGACAACCAAGAATCCGCCGCTAGGACTCGTCTTCGACTGGACAACGATGATCTGACAAAGTCAAGTCAATGGGTCGGATGTGGCCGTTCATAATTCATAATGTAAGTCAAAGTCACTTGCAAAAAGTTTCATTTCGTGGATATTAGCATTTTCATCAACTATATTTTAATGAGTTGATTTCGCGCCGAATGAGAATCGGCATTGTTTGTAGGCATAAAGAAAGCGCAAGCAAGGAAGGCATTACGATGAGTTTATTGGCGATTGATGGTGGCAAGAAGGTATATGAAGGCAGTTTTCCTGGTTGGCCTTCCTTTGATCCTGCTGTTTACGACAAGGTCGTTGACATATTGAAGAGCGGGAGGGTAAACTATTGGACAGGTGACATTGGCAAGAAATTCGAAACCAAGTGGGCTGAGTACTTGGGCGCCAGGAACGCGATCAGCGTTGCCAACGGAACGGCGGCGCTCCACGTGGCTCTGACGGCGTTGAACATCGGACCTGGAGACGAGGTGATCTGCCCGTCGTACAGCTTCATCGCTTCCAGCTTCTGTGTCATGCAGGCTGGCGCGCTCCCCGTGTTCGCCGATGTCCGTGACGACCATTTGATCGATCCGGCAGACATCGAAAGCAAGATCAACGAACGCACCAAGGGGATCGTGGTGGTCCACCTGTACGGAGTCGTGGCGGACATGGATCCGATTATGGCTATCGCCAAGAAATACAACCTGAAGGTGATCGAAGACTGCGCACAGTGCTTCGGCGGCCTCTACAAGGGACGCATGTGCGGGACGATCGGACATGCCGGATGCTTCAGCTTCTGCCAAAGCAAGCACTTCACAACAGGCGGCGAAGGCGGAATGGTCGTGACCAATGACGACGACCTGGCGTGGGAAATCCGCTCGGTACGCGACCACGGCTATGACGTGAAGGAACGGCTCAACCTCCTGGAAATGGAAGGCAAGCTGATGTACATCCACAAGAGATTGGGATACAACTTCAGAATGACCGAAATCCAATCCCAGATCGGACTGGTCGAACTGGCGAGATTCCCAAATTGGAACCTGCCGACTCGCCAACGCAATGGAAGGATGCTCGTTGAGGCGCTGAAGGACCATCCGCTGGTCTATGCGGCTCCCGTCGATACGCCCGAGCGCGTGAACTCTTACTGGTGGGCGCCCTTCGTCCTGAAGACCGAGAAGCTGACCTGCAGCATCAAGAAATTCATCGCGGCCGTCGCCGCTGAAGGCGTCCCGGTCTATAGCGTGCTCTGGCCCGAAATGTACAAGGAAAGGGTCTATATTGAAAAGAACGGATTCGGCGAAGCCAAATATCCGTTCCGCGATCCCAAGGCGCGGGATATCGACTACTCGAAGGTCAAGTGCGAAAAAGCGGCGTGGCTGACTGACAGGACGATGTCGTTCTTCACGCATCCAGTTTATGAGGTGGAACATATCCAGGCATACATCGATGCCTTCAAGAAGGTCGCGGACGCCTATATGGTCAAATAGTCACGGAGAACCAACATGGCAAAAATCAAGTACGGAATCATTGGATTCGGCGGAATTGCCGAAAACCGTATCGCCAAAGAGGGATTTGCCTGCGACAAATCAAGGTTTGAGCCCCTCGAGAACGCAGAGCTTGTCGCCGTAACGGATGTGAATCCTGCCCGTCGCGCCGCCGCCGAAGCCCTTGGACTCAAGTGGTATGGCAGCGCGGATGAGCTTCTGGCGGATTCGCAGATCCAGGCGATCTTCGTCGCCACAAACAATTTGACCCATGCCTCGGTTGCGATGAAGGCGTTAAAGGCCAACAGGCCGGTCATCGTCGAAAAGCCAATGGCGACTACGGTTGCCGATGGCGAGGCGCTGGTCAATTTTGCCAAGTCCAAGAGGTTATCGCTGACGGTCGATCACATGATGGTGTACAATGCATGGAACAAGATGGCTCGAGACATGGTCAAGGGCGGTGCCTTGGGACCTGTGAACGATGCCTGCTTCCACATGGAGTTCGCATACGGCTACGATCCGGCGGAAGCCACGACCTGGCGTTGCGCCAACCCGGATGAGCTGGGCGGTCCGATCGGCGATGTGGCAAGCCATTGCTTCTATATGGCGGAATTCTTCTTTGACGAACCGATCGTCAAATTGGCGGCGGTCTACTATCCGAAGCTGATGGATATCGTCGTCGAGGACGGAGCCTACATCAAGTTCGAAATGAAGTCGGGGCGTCAGGCCTCCTGCAAGGTCGCCTTCTCCGAGCTTCGTGGTGGCTTGGGAGGCACGCTAAGCAATCTTGGCTACGAAATCTACGGCGATGTTGGTGCCCTCCGCTCATACGGAACGATGTTCCAGCTTTCAGGGCACCAAGGCGAACCCATCCAGCAACGATTGATATTGGATCGGTTCGATGGTACAGCATGTCCAGTCGTTCCCGAATCATACCCCAATATCTACCAGTCGGTGATCATAAACCACGCGCAATCGATCATCGATGGAAAGCCTCTGGAAGGCAGTGATGCAGTCCATAACCTGAGGCTCTGTGCAGCAGCCCACGAATCCGCGCAAAATGGCGGAAAGCTGATCGAAGTGAATTGATTTGCTGACACTAACAAACTCAAAGACCCAAGGTCCATGTCAGACCCTGGGTCTTTTTTTGTGCGGGAAAAGAAGCTTCGAAGGAGACCGGACCGCAGTTCCCTCTCTCCTCCCTTTTCCCGCCTGTAAATTGTGCGTTGATTCAGGTACAAGCACCCGGGGTGCTCGTGCTTAAGCCTGATTGTTTTTTACGTCCATTGCTTTGAGTGTCCGGTAGTCGGTTTTTCCGGTTCCGAGCACTGGGATTGCGGGGATGTTTACGATGTTTTTGACGCAATGGATCGGCGACAGTCCTGCGTCACGGATTGTTTGGTTGACCTCATCGCGCTTGATATCCAGTATGGTGAAGAGTGTGATAGCTGGCATTTCCTCGGTTCCAAGCGCTTCGACGGCGAGGGGGATTTCCTCCATGTCAGGCGTCCTGTACCTGTTGAGCAGGACCTCTTCGACGGCAGGGAGCGAGACCATTTCACCGGCGATTTTGACGAATCGCTTTTTTCGTCCTTGGAAGACGATATGTCCATCTTTGTCCTCGAGGACAAGGTCACCGGTTCTGTACCAGGATTCGTTGTCGATCGTAACGAACGGCGATGGTCCGTCGAAGTTGAGGTAGCCTGAGAATACGCTGGCTCCTTGGACGTAGAGCATTCCCGTTTGTCCTTTCTTGACTGGGTTGAGGTCTTCGTCCCGGATGGTCCATTTCAGGATGTCGATGACCGGACCCAATGTCCCTTGCTTTGCGGAGCCGATCTTGTTCAGGCAGACGATAGGTCCGCATTCCGTGATTCCGTATCCTTCCAAGATATGCGCGTCCGGTCGTTTTGCCGCGAAGAGGTTGTAGGTTGTCTCCGGGCATTTTTCCGCGCCGGTAATGATGATCCTGAGGGATTTGAGTTGTTCCGGCGTTGCGTTTCGGAAGATTCCCGCTATGAAGGTCGGGGTTCCGACGCTCAATGTCGCCTGATATGCCGAAACGATTCGTGCGAGCATGTCGCCTTCGGTTGGGTTTGGGTGGTAGACCAGCCTCATGTTCGCACATGCCGGCATAATGAAGTTGATGATGATTCCGAAAGAGTGGAATGGAGGAAGCATGGCGAGGATGCAGTCGTCAAACCTAAGATCGACGCATTTCATTGCGGATCTGACGTCTTCCATGAGGTTGATGTGGGTGAGAGGAACCGTCTTGGGCAGGTTTTCTGAACCTGAGGTGAAGAGGATGGCTGCAGTTTCAGGAACTTTCGCATTGCGCAACGACGCCCAGGAAATCTTTGACTTCAGGAGGCAACCGAGCTTGGTCAGAATCGAAATGCTGGATGCCATCTGCTCAAGATAGTGGAACTTATCCTTGATTTCGGCGAATTCGATCCCCCTTCCTTCCAGGCGTTCGATCAGCACCGAAGACGTGAGGATGTGTTCGGTTTCGGCGTTATTGAGGCAGTGCCTCATGTTTCGGAGTCCGACGGTCCAGTTGATCAGCACGGGAATCTTGTTGGCGAAGAGCGTCGCCAAGTAAACGATATAGACGGGGAGACAGGCTGGCATCAGGATGCCGACTCGGTCGCCGGGAATCTTGGCGATCGCTTTTCTGAGGACCATGATCGAGACAATCATCTGCTTGTAGGAGCAGACACCCTTGCTCTGGTCGGCAAGCAGGACTCGATTGGGGTACTTTTTTGCGTTTTCCAGGAAAGCACCTGTGATTGTGGTTGCGTCGTCGGGGATTTTGATTCTTCTGTCATCGGGTTCGATGAACCATTTTGGTGGGATTGGCCTCATCGGCTCGAGTCCGTCGCTTTGTCCGATTGCTGCGACGAGGACTGACGAGACTGTCCGGAGTGTTTCCGGGTTATTGACCTGGTGTCCGAATTCCTGTTGGATCCAGGCTTGAAGTTCGGTGATCATCAGCGAGTCGAGTCCAAGGTTTGTTCCGAGTGTGTCCGAGTCCCTGATTTGCTTGTTGATCGACATTTCATGGAGTTTTGCGTAGACGGTTTTCCTGACGTCATCGGGGATGCTTATCGCTTCCGCTATGTTGTTGAGCTGTTCGGGTTCGGGTCGTACTTGCGGACCTCCCCTTTCGAACCAGTAGTATGGGACATAGGTATTGGGTTTGGCGGTCGCATTGTAGAAATCTTCCAGGTACCTGTTGATTTCCTCCTTGGTTCCATCTCTCGGGAAGTCATCTGGGCAATCGACCAGTTCGACGGTGACGTCGCGCCTTGGCGTGAAGAAGATGAAGTTGGCGAGGATGTGCTTGACGTGCTTCAGGAGGATTTCGCCAAATGGGGATTGGTATCCGATCGATCGTCCGAATGACGATCCCCAGAGTCCCGTCGTGCGGACGAGGACGATTCTGACTTCGGGATACATGTCGAGCATTCGCCTGACACCGCCGTTTGCGCGGAGTTTTTCGTACTTTGACCTGTAGATTCGTCCTGCCGGATAGAAGAGGATGTTGTCGCCATTTCGCAAGCATTTGACGCATTCTTCCAGTTGTTGTTCGACCTTTTCTACGCCTGCCCTTCCTGAGATTCCGATATCGGGGAACGAGAGCAGCCTCAGTGTTTTTGCGAAGAACTTGAGCGGTTGCATGCGGATTTGCTTTTCATCGGCAAGCGCCCTGGGCTTGAAGTCTTTTGTCAGTATGGCTGACACGATAACTGGGTCGATCAGCGCTGGGTGGTTTGGCAGGAATAGGATGCCCTTGTTGCCTCCGCTCTTGATCTTGTCCAGTCCTTTGACCTTGATCCGATACCTGAGCTTCAGCAGGAATGTGCCAAGGATTCGAATGATAAATAACATCATGGTCGTGCTCCTAATGTTTTGCGAATGCGAACCGGTCGCGTCCGGAATAGTCTTTCTTGATATCGACGAGCGAGTAGTTTTCTGCCAATAGGATTTGGCGTACTTTTTCGCCTTGGGTTTCACCGATTTCCATCACGAGCCATCCATCCGGGAGAAGTCGTGTTTTCGCTTCTTTGGCTATTGCCCTGATGATTTGAAGTCCATTGTCTTGCGCAAGCAAAGCCATGATCGGTTCATGGTCTTTGACGGTCGGATCCAACTGGTCATATTCGTCTTGGGAGACGTATGGCGGGTTGGCGGTGATCAGGGCGAAGAGCAAGCCTGGCGGGAGCGGTTGGAACAGATCGCCCTGGAGAAACGTTACATTGGATGCGTTGAGACGGTCGCGGTTGCGAAATGCCCAGGAAAGGGCGTCTGCCGATATGTCCGTGCCGAATATCGTCCGGGCTGGGCGAGATGCGGACAATGCAAGCGCAATCGCACCGGAACCGGTGCAAAGATCGACTATCGGACCGTCAAGAGCCAAATGCGACAAGGCCAGCTCAACCAATTGCTCCGTCTCAGGACGAGGAATCAGTACGCCAGGACCAACCAATAGGTTCACACAGTGGAAGTCAACCTCGCCCATGATGTATTGCAACGGCTCGCCGGATTTGCGACGGGACACACGCTCGCGCAACGTGGCTTCCAATGCCGAAGGAAACTCCGCACCGCCACAACAAGGCACACCAATCGGATCGTCTCCCAGTAACTGGGACACAAGCCAACATGCCTCCTGACGGGCATTCGATATCCCGGCAGAGGACAGCTCCAGAGTGATTTCACTTAGCAAGCTCTCAATGCGCATCGATGACTTATGGAACCGTTCAAAAATTAAGTTACCATTTCCGGTTTTTTTGGCCGCCTCTCGCCTGTCCTGCCAATCGCATACGCGTCTTCCAGGGCAGGGGAAAAACAGCTCAAAACAATTCCGTAACTGCTGCCTTGATTTTTGAACAACTCCCAACCGGAAATCCTTACTAAAATGACACTTTGACAAAATATGTCATGCGTCCCATAAAAATCAAGTTCGCTGTATGATAAATATGATGTTACGAATCATTGCGAAACTTAGTTGTGACCATTACATTAAGGTAGCGTTTTCATGTAATCAATCAAGGACGAAATGAAGGAATCTTCTAACAGAATAGTCGAGCGTTATTGCCTATTGGGTCATCCGGTAGGCCATTCGCTGTCTCCAGTATTTCAGAATGCTGGTTTTCGTGCTTTGGGCTTGGGTTACAGTTATGGTTTGCGTGATGTTTTGCCTGAGAATTTGAGCACATGCTTTTCCGATTTGCGCTCGAGTCATTATGGTTGGAACGTGACAATACCCCACAAGGAAGCTGCGGTTGGCTTGGTTGACGAGCCGGACGATGTTGCGCGGGTGTTGGGGAGCGTGAACACGGTTGTGAACGAGGATGGGTATTTGCGCGGGTACAGCACCGATGGATATGGATTG
>JAGVUR010000101.1 GCA_019136135.1 Verrucomicrobiota bacterium | reverse complement strand
GGAATTCAAGCACAAGGCATTTGAGTCTATCCAGGCCTGGAATTTGCGGAGTGACGGCAAGCGCTTGGAGGAACTCCCAGTCGTACGGACCAAGGACGGATTTGCGATTGACGTGTCGGTTCGCGGTCCGAACGGCGCCAGGATGATGTACGAGATCGTTATCCGCTAAACCTAAAAAAGCAGTTGACGCCAAGGAATCCCCTTAAGTACGAGCACCCCGGGTGCCCGTACTCAGGCGATGTCACCGCTAAAGCGGCTGAACATGACAAAGCCCCAGTCGGACAGGTCATTCATCATTCGGCATTCGGCATTCGGCATTCGCCATTCATCATTCGGCACGGGCATCCCGAGTGCTCGTGCTCAGGCGATGTTACTGGTCAAGCGTAAGGCTCGGTCGTTATCATGAGGTCCAGAGTTCTCGGCGCGAAGTCGAGACGGCGGTTGCTCCGGCAACGATGGCTTCCTCGACATCCTGCAGTTCTTGGATCAGGCCCCCGGCGATGATCGGCAAATTGAATTCGGCTGCCGCTCTTTTGATGATTTTCGGAGAGACTCCTGGCAGGATTTCGACCCAGTCCGGCTTGCATGCTTTTGCTAGCTGTATGCCTGTTTTGAGTGCTGACGAGTCGATGATGAAGACTCTCAGGATGGCGATCAGTCCTGCGTCCTTTGCGTGCTTGAGGCATGTGGTCTTTGTGCTGATAATCCCGTTGATTTTGAATCGTTCCGCAGCAAATGCGATTCCGGCGGCGTCACCCTTAAGTCCTTCGACCAGGTCCAGGTGGAGGAAGACTTGTTTTTTTGCTTGGTTCAGCCTGTTGCATTGCTCCTCGAGTGTCCTGATGTCGCCTGACAGGAGGAAGACGGCCTTGGTTGGGGCATTGATAGCTGCTTCTAGGTCTTTGCTGGTACGGATTGCTGCGATGACACGTGGATAATCATTCATGGTATTGTATTCCTAACGTCCATAAGTCATTCCGGCGGGTTCGTTGGTGCTTTGATATCGCCTGTACTTGGGAGGCGGCTCGTTTTCCATCCCGGGGCGATAGGAGATTTTTCCCCTTCGATGGAGCCAAGGCGGCACCGGGGTCGGGTTTTTCCAGAGCCCGCGCTTTTCATTTTTTGCGTTTTCGACGACTTGCTTCAGTTCAGGGGCGTCGTCATCGGTATCTGAAAACCAAGCCCATCCTTCTTCCGCCATGGTTTTGTTGACCCAGGTATCGTCGACGTAGAGTTGTCCAAGCAAGTGTCCATGTTGATCGAAGTACCTGTGCTTGATCAGGATTGTCTTGCCTTCCGTGAGTTGCTTGATTCGTTCAAGTGCTTCCTTGAAGTGCCTCTGTCCTCGGTTTGGCGGTTCGATTGCTCCCAGCGCCAGTTGATGCGGGATGCCTCTTTCGTCAACGATTCGGAACGTCCTTGCGTCCTTGTAGTGGCTGATTTTGGCTTTAAGTTCGAGCCAACGGTTTGTTGGTCCCAGGACGTATTGGGCCTGTGCCGTCAGGGCGAGCAGGGCAGTTGCGATGGCGGTGGCTAGAATGATCATGGCTCGTATGCTGGAATGATTTTATAGACCAGGTCGTTGGCTCGGACTTTTTGCTCGCATTTGAACGTGGCCGTAGCCTGCGGCGCCAGTTTCGGATCGTTTTCCTTTATGAAATGCTCAACTTGGCACTTGATGATTCCCGTTGTCGGTCCCATGATGACGAGTTCTTCCTGGTCGTCGATCGTTCCGTTTTGCAGCCAAAGCCTGGCGATCTTGGATTTCTGGTAGTAATTGATGATTTTTCCGATGAGCGTTCGCTTCTGGGTCGCGGCGTTGTTCTCGATTTTTGTGAAGTCCCGGATAGGTCTTCCCAGGAAGAATCCATCGGAGAATTCCCTGTTGAACACTTGCTTGCATTGGTTTATGAGTTGTTCTTTTCGCTGTGTTGTCAGGGTATTGTTTTTCCATTCGTCGATTGCGTTTCTGTAGGCGTCGACGATGGTGAAGACGTAGTCCGGTGGTCTGTTTCGTCCTTCGATTTTGAGTGAATCGATTCCTGCGTCGAGCAATTTGTCAATAAACGGGATTGTGCACAGGTCCTTAGCCGAGAATACGTGGTTGTCGTTTGGGAAGACTTCGAAGTCTCCCGGTCCGTCTTGGCAGATGACCCTGTATGGTCGCCTGCAATTTTGCCTGCAGGCCCCTCTGTTTCCTGATAGTCCGAGGGTATCCTGCGAGAGAAAGCATCGTCCTGAGACGGAGACGCATTGCGCACCGTGCGCGAAGACTTCGATTGGGATTCCGGCTTTTTTCCTGATGTTAACGATCTCCTTGAGCGTGCATTCCCTGGCTAGCACGATGCGTTCGGCTCCCAGGTCGCGATAGAATTTTGCCGCTTCCGCGTTTGCGACCGATGCCTGGGTTGAGATATGAATGGGGATATTCCGTTTCAGGCAGGCTTGGATGACAGCGAAATCCCAGCAGATGACTGCGTCCGCATGGTCTTTGATTGCATCCAGGCACCTGTTGAGCTTGTTGAGTTCCTGGGTGTAGATGATCGTGTTGACGGTGACGTATAGCTTGACGCCGTTGTCACGGCATTTCTTTGCCGCTGCCTTCAGTTGCGGGATGGTGAAATTGGTTGGTGCTCCCCGCATGTTGAATTGCCTAAGTCCCAGATATACGGCATCGCAACCAGCTTGTATGGCGGCTGCCAAAGCTGTTGGGTTGCCAGCCGGCGCAAGCAATTCTGGGATTTTTCGCGATTTGTTCATGGTGCTTGTTCCTGAATGCCAGGTTGCTTTTTGGGGATTGCCATTGCGCAGAGGGTGTTGGCAATCGCCATTGCGGCCGCGAATATGAAGAGGGTTTCGACTCCCCAGTGTTCCCAGCACCAGCCGCCTGCCCATGCGGCGCCGATGGAGATGACGTGGTTGATGGAGATTCCCGTTGACAGGGTGGCGGTGATCTCGTCCTTGGAACCCCCGATGTCCTTGACGTAGAGGTTTGCCGCCATCGATGTCGTCGAGATGATCGCATCAAGCAGGTAGTTGATGCAAACGATGACAACGGCTACCGATGGGCTGAACCAAGTGTTTGCATAGCCGTAGAAGAGGCAGACGAAGAAGAGGATCACGGTATCGTAGATCATGACGTTTCTGTATCCGACCTTGTCGCAGATTCTTCCGATGAGCGGTGCGAACGCGATGTTTAGCGCTCCGCTCAAGCCAATCAGCATCGCGACCTGCGAGGTGTTGAGTTTGTAAATAACCACCAGCACATAGGGTGCGAAGGTCATGAAAACCTGCTTCCTGGCGCCATAAAACAACTCCAGCAAATAGAATATGTTGAACTTGCGGTGGAAATAGAGCTTCGGGCGCTTGGATTGAGATTTTGGAGCGTACTCGGTGAATGTGCTAATGAAGCTGGTCAACATCAGAATCCCAATGAAAACCCAGAGGATATTGAACAGCAACCTTGGGTTTTGGCACTCCAACCAATGGGTGCCAATCCAGAAAATACCGGCTACAAGCAAGGAACCCGCAACCGTGCCAACGTGCATCACGGCGGACGTGAATCCAAGGGAAAGACCTTCCTTGCCCTTTTGGGCGACTTGCATCGCAATCGAATGGCGAATCGGCATCACCAAGTGCTCGCCCGTGCTCCAAATGACGATGAACAAGGTGATCAATGCCTTGTTTGCAGGAATGCATAGGGCGGCGACGCCGACCATCGCAATCAAGGCGCCGAGACGCATGATCTGCCAGTCCGATACACGATGCAACAAGGCAAGAAGGACAACCAAGAAGACACCAGGCATTTCCCTGAAGAATTCGATGATGCCTCGATCCAGCTTCCCGATGCCGTAGATCTCATGGAGGAAGTTGTTGATCCCCGCCGCAAAGGAACCTACCGCAATCCCCCAAAAGACGATGCTGATGAAAAATGCAAGAGCACCGCTCTGAGGACGGAAGATCGATTGGAAACGCCTTGTGATCATTGCGAAAAAATGGAGCCTTGATGAAAAATGATTTAAAATACTAATGTAGTGTTAAGTTGGGAAAAACTCAAGATAACGACACGATGCGTTTGGAAGACGATGGTTTTATGTTTCGTCCTGCTCGAAAAAGTATTGATTTTTCATCGGGATGGGACACATTATTATTTTCGCAATGAGTTAAAGGAATAAGGAGTCGTTCAAAAATTAAGGCAACAGTTCCGGAATTGTTTTGAGCTGTTTTTCCCCTGTCCTGGAAAGAGCGTATGCGCATACGCGACTGACAGGACGGGGGGAAGGCAGCCAAAAGAAACCGGAAGTGTAAACTTTATTTTTGAACGGCTCCTAAGTCAACTAATCAATAAGGAGTCACGCATGTCTCGAACATTTTGTGCTGTATTGGCGTTGTGCGGACTGGCTGCGATGGGAAGCGAGATTCGAGTACGGGATAATGGCGGAGTGCCGCAGATCCACGTTGATGGGAAGCCGGTTCGCCCACGATGGTTTTGGGGCGCGCCGACATATACGGTCGTCAAAGTCAAGCAGGGCGAGCAATTCGTAGAACAGGAACGAATGCCCCTGGAAGAGGGCGATCTTAATGTGACGTTCCATTTCAGGTTTGACAGGAAGCCGACGACGGTCTGGCTTGATGATTTCGAGGTCTTGGACAAGACGACAGGCGAGGTCCTGTTCCCAAAGGAATTCTTCGAAGCGGGCAAGGTGCCAGATGATTGGACGTTCTTTCCACAAGACGAGCGGAACACGGTTGGAACGCTAAGCCACGATCCCAAGGGTGGTCGCAATGGCAGCGGTGCGTTGCGAATTGACTTGAAGAATCCCCCTGCCGGCAAAGCTTGGCCTGATTTCCATGTCTATAGCGTGGCAAGGCCGATGAAGCTGGTGGTGGGGCACGACTATGTCATTCGATTTTGGATCAAATCGACGGTCGAGACATCGCTGAATCAGGGAGTGTATCGTCCTGCGTCGCCGTCATTTGTCAAGTTGATGGGCGACAAGCAATTCCAGCAGCAGATTGGCTTGGCGATGGATGTCGGAGTCGATTTCATTTCGCCGGCGATTCCGACTCCGTGGCCGCGTCCTGGCGAAGAGGCGGACTGGAAAGCAGTCGATACGGTTGTCGAACAGATATTGTCTGTGAATCCCCGTGCCAAGTTGGTTCCTCGAGTCGGTTTGATGCCTCCACAGTGGTGGTTTGACAAGCATCCCGGCGAGGTGATGGAATGGCGGGAGCCGAAGGCGCACCATGACAGGGTGTACAGCGTGTCGTCGTTGGTGTGGCGTCGCGATGCGGCGGAGCGTTTGCGTGCGTTGATCGAGTATTTGGAGACGAAGTATCCCGACAACATGGCGGGTTATCATCCATGCGGGCAAGAGACTTCGGAATGGTTCTACAAGGACAGCTGGCGTCAGGATTACCACGGTTATTCGCCCTGCGAGCGTCAGGCATTCAAGGCTTGGATTGCAAAACGCTATGGGAACGACGCCGCGTTGCAGAAGGCGTGGGGTGATCCCGGGGTGACGTTGTCAACGGTGGACGTGCCGGCTTTGGAGGCTCGTCGCAATGCATCGACGTATGGGATGCTGTTGGTTCCCGGTGAAGCCCAGCCGGTGATTGACAACAACTTGTTTTTGCAGGACGAGATGACTGATGCGATGCTGGTTTTGGCGAAGACCGTCCGCGAAGCGACGTCCGGGCGCCGTCTCTGCGTATTTTTCTATGGCTACGGCTACGAGTTTGCGGGGATGGGACGCATGAGTGCGTCCGGTCACTTGGGCTTGAGGAAGATCTTGGGTTCCAGTGACATCGACATCTTGTGCTCTCCGATTTCCTACACGGATCGTCAGCTTGGCGGCGGCGGTCATGCGATGACGGTTGCGGAATCGGTGTTGTTGTCCGGGAAGCTGTGGTTGTACGAGGATGACACCCGTACGTATTTGGCTGCTGGAGGGACTTTGGGAGGGTTGAATTATCATGCTGCGGACTTGTGGGAGAGCCAGCAGATCTTGCGCAGGAACACGGCTCAGGAGATTGTGCGCAATTTGGCGTGCTGGTGGATGGACTTGTGCTGCGTTGGTTGGTACAACGATCCGGAGCTGTGGCGCGTGATGGCTGAATTGGCTCCTCTGGATGAGGCGAAGTTGGCCTCTCCACGCGTGTATGCGCCTCCTGTTGCCTGCGTGTTTGACGAATACTCCGCGGTATATACCTTGAATGGTCGTCCCGTGACAGGGTATTTAATCTCCGAGTTGCGCAAGGCGATGTCTCGCTTGGGGGCAGCTTTTGGGCAGTACATGCTTGATGACTTGATTGCCGGGAAGGTGTCGTCCCCCTTGGTTGTCTTGCAGAATCCGTGGGTACTGGACGGTGCTCGACGCAAGGGGCTGAAGTCGGCATTGTCAGGGAAGTTTGCGTTGTGGTGCCATGCGCCAGGCGTGCTCGATCCTGTGTCGGGCGTTTCGTTGGCCGAGTCTCGCGAGTTGACCGGGTACGGATTGCGTCGCTTGGAACCCTTGCAGGAGAGCATGGTCATCATGTCAACGGAGTTGGGGCAGTCTTTGGGCATGCCCAAGGAGTGGTGGATTGAGGCGAAGACCCCGTTGTTGATGAGCGTCGAGGAGGGTGAAGGCGACCAGGTGTTGGCTCGTTGGTGGGATGGATCTGCGGCAGTCGTGCTTCGGGAGAATTCGATTTTCTGCGCGAGTACGAAGGTGCCTTGGGAATTGTTGCGTTTAGCGTGCCAACGAGCCGGTGTCCATGTGTGGACCGATCGCGAATGCGTCTTCTACACTGACGACAAGCTGGTAGTCCTGCACGCGACGAATGCCGGAGATGTGACGCTGACCTTGCCCAAGGCGGGACGCGTGTTCGATGCAATTGGCGGCAAGATGCTGACGAACGGGAAGGCAACGAAGCTTGCAGTTGGATTGAAGTTTGGCGAAACTCGAGTGCTGTGGATTGAGTGAGAGGAACTATGAAACTGACGACTTTGCGTCTTGAGCTGGGGTTGCCGAAACCCTTGAGATTTCTGCATATAGCAGACAACCACCTGACCTTTGCGGATGACCGTGACGATCAACGGAAACTGACGCTGGCAAAGGCGCGACGCCGTAGCTTCGAAGGCGATACGAACAACTGCGAAAAGTACCTGGACGAAATGATTGCGTATGCCAAGGACCATTGCGATCTCTTGCTGCATACGGGCGACATGCTGGATTTTGTCTCGTACAGGAATTTCGAGGTGGCACGGGAAAAGCTGAAGGATGTCGATTATTTCATGGCTGTTGGCAACCACGAGTTCAGCCTGTACGTCGGCGAGGCTTGGGAAGACGAGGCGTACAAGCGCCAAAGCTACGATCGAGTGCAGGCGACTTTCAGGAATGACATGACGTTCGCGTCACGGGAAATCGGCGGCGTCAACCTAGTCGCCATCGACAATTCGTACTATTTGTTCAATGGGCGTCAATTGGAATTGCTGAAGGCTGAGGCATCGAAGGGGTTGCCGATGATCTTGATGATGCACACGCCATTGTACTCGGAGGCATTGTATGAGGAGATGATGGTTGTTCGCAAGAAACCTTGTGCGTACGTATGCGGTTGTCCAGTTGAGTGGATGGCAGGATATGAAGATTACCGGTACCGGCAGCAATTGCCTGACGCGAACACGAATGCGTTTATCGAGTATGCTTTGGGCGAGCCGTTGGTGAAGGCGGTTTTGGCTGGTCACTTGCATTTTAGCCATACGGGATATTTGCCTGGCGGTCGTGTTTTCCAATCGGTCGCCGGTGCGGGATATTTGAATGAAGCCAGCTTGCTGGAGCTTGTTTGATCTAGGAATATTGCCACGATGATTTCTGCAATTCGAGTTATATCACTGGTCTTGATTTTGGCTTTGAGCTACGGATGCGTCAGCCGTTCCCGTGTTGAAATGGTTGATGTGTCTGATCGTGGCGCCCGTTTGCGTTCGCCTCGTTTGGAGGTGTTGTTCGAGGATGGTCGCTTGGTGGAATGCCGTCATCTGAAGGGCAATGTGATGTTTGCCGAGTTGGGGAACAATTCGGGTACCCTTGAGTACGGCGTCAAGGTTGGTGAAGCAGGTGGCTTTCGCCATCCCGACCGTCGATCCGTGTTCAATGCGCGCGAGCACGAGGATGGTTGGCAATTGTCATGGCGCGGTCTTGGCGATGGCAGTGATTTTTCTTCTTATGCGGAGTTTTCCGTTTTTGTCCGCACTGATTCGTCTGGCGCCCTTGCGTTGTCGATGTCAAGCAACATTTCGACATCTGGCTATCATTTGCCGTTGGTGAACATATCGCCCGCATCCCGTTTGGTATTTCCTCATCGTGGTGGTGTTGCGTTTAATCATGGGAAGGTCGAGTTTACGGAGCGTTACGTGAAGGGACCGGATTGCGAGGCGCCAGTATTTGCAATTGAGCGCGAGTACAAGTCGCTGGGGATGTGGGTCGAGGCTGCCGAGGACATTGCGTACACTTCTGTTTTGCGTGACGGTCGCTGGGGAATGGGCTTGGGCTTTGAGTTGCCAGCCAAATCCTTTGAGCTTAAGCTTGATGGCTTTGCCGGCGACTGGCGCATGGCGATGGCGCCGTATCGGCGCTGGTACAGGACAATTCATGGCGAATCGATGGATTTGCGTGATAAGTACGAGGGTCCGGAAAGTTTGATTCAAGTCGTGGCTGATCGCGGGGGAACGACCCCAAATCTGTCTGAATTGCTGCCCTCGAAATCAGTGTTGTGGTATGATTTTGGAAGCGGTGTTCTGCCTGCCAAAACCTCGCGCGATGGGTCATCCGCATACGCCCATGGCTTGCGATGGGTCTTGTACGAGTTGGCGTCGGGAATGGAAAAGTCCCGGATTTGGGGAGGCTTGCATGGTTATCTGCCCGTGTCCGGATATTTGTTCGGAACCCGTGCGTGGATTCCGACGATTGGCGCCGATGACGACGCTTCGATGCATACGATCGCCTCCGCAAGCGATGCCTTGGGAGGATTGGGGATGGTCAATGGTGAGTATGACAAGGTCGGAACCGGTGAAATGGGATCGCACTTGACCGAGCGTGCGATCCTGTTCGCCAACAAAAATCTTGTGCCGGTCCATCCGATGCGAACGTTGAAGGGCGATGCGATTTGCCTGTACCAAGGAACTGACGGAACCTATACGTATTGCGACGATGGGCTGGTCCAGACGATGTTCGGACCCAATGGGCACGAAATCTACGCCCGTCTCCATGGGGTCAAAGCCTATCATGGCAGGCTTCATTTGCCTGGCTGGCCACTGAAGGACAATTGGGGATTGTTCGGGTTGAATCCCGAGGTCCACTATGCGTTGACACCGATCGAAGACGAGCAACCTCCGTCGTTGCGCGTGGTGTCCTTGCCGCCATCTGTTCGTTTGGGACGCTATTTGGAGCAGGGTGGGTTTGCGTATTTGGAGTTTGTTTCGGATGAAGGGACGCAGGAGGTGGAGTTCAAGGTCGAGGTGCCGATGGCCTATCGCGAGCTTTGGCTGAATGGCGTTCGCCAGGAGCGCAGTTCTGATGGTCGCTACAAGGGGCACTTGCCATTGTCGTTTTTGGCATTGCGCAATCCTGCGTCTCCGCCGACGTACGGATATGAGCTGGGTCATTCCGAGACGAAGGCATACCGTTTGATGCGTTCGGGGATTTACGCTCATTCCGGTGGCGTTCGTGTTGGTGACTTGGGCGAGGCACGCACTGCTGGGAAACAGGACGTGTATTGCCTGGGCGGCT
>JAGVUR010000115.1 GCA_019136135.1 Verrucomicrobiota bacterium | reverse complement strand
CCGCTTTAGCGGCGACATCCCTTGAGTACGAGCACCCCGGGTGTCCGTACCTAAACCCGTCTCGTCCTGAAGCAAGGTCATTTTGCCCGACCCACCTGGCTAGGAATGCGCCTTGTTTCGCCGCTTTAGCGGCGACATCCCTTGAGTACGAGCACCCTGGGTACCCATACCTAAAACCTTCTTGTTCTGCAACAGGGCAAATTTGACTGACCAGTCCGACCCGCCCCCCTGGAAATCGCCGCTCATCATCACGCGCGTACCTTTGGGATGGGGGTCCCCCCACGGTGGGTGGGCTAAAGCCCTAATTTGCACTCGAAAAATTTCGCGGATTTTCCGGAAATTTCAACTTAAACCGGTGCATTTTCATCAAGAGTCATTCACTATCTTTTTTTGCTTGGATTCTCGATGATTTCCGATGACTATACATTTTATTTACTTCCACTAATTTTCAAAGAATATATAGATAGCCTATTACATTTTTATACTAAAATTTCTTGATTTTACCATCACTAATTTCAATGTATTTCTTTTGAAGAAAATTCATGTACTCACGATTAAATCTACCTATTAATGAACCAATTTCATTATCGCCTCAAAGCAAGTTATTTTTGAGGAACTGCTTGAACATTACCCTTGACAGCTGTAAAGTTTGTTTCGACCATATCAAAGAGTTAATTAGCATATCTAAAACAGCATTGGGAGAATCAATGATGAAGAAGCGATTCGCTATGATGTTAACAGCTGCGACATTGGCGTTTGGTTTATCTGGTTGCGTTTCCCGCAGTCAATTCATGCTTGTCAGCGACGGAAAACCCGTAGCTGAAATCGTGGTTGACGCACCAGAGGGCAGTCCGCTGAATGCCGCCGCCCAGGAATTCAGGCATTGGGTCGGGGAAATCTCAGGTGCCAAGCTCGACATCGTCAAGGCTCCATCCGGAAACTTCCCCAACGCGATCGCATTTTCGGCAGATCAAAGCATTCTGGACAAATACCCGGAAGACGCTAAAAAACTGGCGGGAAACGATGGATACGCAACAAGGCTTGATGGCAATACCCTGCATATCTTTGGAAGCCGTCCAAAAGGCGCACTCAACGGAGCATTCAAGATCCTTTTCAAAAACACGGATATCATCTGGGCAAGGCCAAACAAGGAATTCGGAACGCTCTTCTCGCAAAATCCAAACTTGGTCTTCGACGATTGCGATCATGTCGATGTCCCGGCATACATCATGCGTGGCTGGCAATTCCCCCACGGCGTCACCCAGCAGGAATTCGAATGGTGCATCAGAAACTCGGCCAATTGGACCAATGCCTCAAATGGCTCGAACCAACGCAACAAGCAATACGGCATGTGGGAAGAAGCCTATTTCGGACATAACCTGACAGGATTGTACATCAGAGGCAACAAGTACGGGGAATCCCATCCCGAATATTTTTCGGAAAGGAACGGGAAAAGACTCCTTCCAGGCAAGGCGGGAATGAGCCAACTTTGCTTCTCAAACCAGGAAATGACCAAGGACTTCATCAAGGAGTTCGACATACGGGTCGCAGCCAGGCCAGAAGCTTCAATGTATGGAGTGTTCATCGAGGACAACTACCAAACTTGCCAATGCAAAAACTGCATGGAAGACATCAAACTCCCAGACGGAACAAGCATCGACAAAGATGACCACAGGTTCCTCTCGACAAGATTCTTCCTCTTCCTTAACCAAGTCGCAAAACACGCCAAAATCAAGTACCCCGACAAGAAAATCCAAGTTTACGGATACTTCTTCACCGAAATCCCGCCGGCAATCGACGTCGAAGACAACGTGATAGTCCTCCTTTGCCCAATCTACAAAAACGTCAAGTTCCCGGTGACAGCGCCACAAAACGAGTACACGGGCAAGAGGCTCAATGCATGGCTGAAGGCCGCCAAGGACATCATCATGTACGAATACTTCGGATTGACAAACGAGTTCCCAAGACCGGCAGACGTCGCCTTCGCCCAAGACCTCATCTACCAATACGAAAACGGAATCAACAAGATCCACACCGAGCTGATGTCGGACGACACATCCAGGCCCGACTCTCAAACCTGGAAGAGCCGAGGACTCGAATCCTGGAAATCAAACGCAATCTACTTCTGGGTCATGAACGAACTGAAATGGAACCCATACGCAAATATCAACAAGCTACGCAAGGAATTCCTGCAACGGGTTTACAGGGAAGCCGCGCCATACGTCGAAAAGTACCTTCAATTGACAGAAAAAGCCTGGCGGGCAAGCTCGGAACGCTCAACCTGGAACACCCCTTCCGCCAACAGCTGGGCATCGCTCGCAGACCTCGGGTACTATCAGGAAGCCTGCGCACTCCTTGACCAAGCCAAAGCAATCGTCAAAGACCCAAAAACAAAGAAAATGGTCGAGGAACTTGCCGACCCGCTCCACAACAACACGTATCTCAAGGATTGGATGAAACAAAAGGAACTAGTCGACAAATTCAACGCCAATCCCCCTGCCTACAAGGACTTGGCAGTCAACGGTGACTTCGAGACAACCACGGAAGACCAGGCAGGCGAAGACACGGCAAAAGAATGGCTCGGAACGAAAATCAAAGGCTGGAGCTTCTGGTGGCTCGAACCGCAAGGCAAGTACGGAATCGCACTGACAGAAGGAGTCAACAACTCCAAATGCCTCTTTATGGACAATGTCAAAAACTCATGCTTCATTCAAGGCTACGACACAAAACCAGGCAGAGTCTGGCTCATCACCTGCAAGGTAAAAAAATCTGATCCCGAGGACAAGCCCCATATCTTCATCCGCTGGGTCAAGCCAGACGGAAAATGGCTTGACCAATGGGACAGGTATTTCAGGGATCCCGTCGACAAAACAAAAGACGGATGGTACACCATCCAGGCAGTCGTAACAGTTCCGGAAGGAGCAGGTTGCCTCAGGGCGCTCCTGGGTTGCAACGGCTGCAATGGACGAATCCTATTTGACGACTACCATGCCTACGACATCACAGAATAGATAATCCCCATTTCACAACCATCCAACAAAACTCGATTAGCCATGAAAACAATTCATCTCCTGACGAATGCGCATTTGGATCCTGTCTGGTACTGGGATTGGCAAGAAGGACTCAATGAAAGCTTGCGGACATGCCGTATCATGGTCAAGCTTCTGGACGAATTCCCCGATTTGACGTTCAATCGAGGCGAAGCCTACTTCTACGACCACCTCGAACACGCAGACCCAAAACTGTTCCAGCGAATCCGTGAACTGATCGAAGAAGGACGCTGGTGCGTCGTCGGCGGCAACTGGATCCAGCCGGACCACAACATGCCCTGCTCCGAAGCCATCCTCAGACAATACCAAATCGGGCAGGAGTATTTCAAGAACACATTTGGATTCAACATCAATGTCGCCTGGTCCGCCGATTGCTTCGGGCACAGCGCAGGCATCCCGGACGTGCTTGCCGCTTGCGGCTTCAAGTACTTCAGCTGCAATCGCCCAATGCCGCACACCCTTCAATTGCCTGCTGAAACTTTCTACTGGAAAGGACAGGGAACCGGGAAAGTCCTGGCGTCAAGACTCGATGTGGGATGGTATGGCTGCGAAAGCGATGCGGCACCAGCAAGATTGGACGCACTCCTACAACGATACGCGGACAGACCGCATAAAAACATCCCCTCTGGAATGGGAGTCGGTGACCATGGAGGCGGAACGACACGCCAACAACTCGACGATATTCGAAAATGGAAAGAACAACACCCGGAAGTCAATGTCGTTTTTTCCACGTTCGACAGGTATTTCGCCGCCATTGAAAAGGAAATCGCCGAAAACAACATCCAACCTCCTACCTATTCCGGCGAAATGAACTTCTGCCTCACGGGATGCTACGCCTCGCTACCGGCTTTCAAAAAGGCCTACAGGCAAGCCGAAAGCACAGTCCGAATCGCGGACAGAATCGAAAACGCCGTCAACGCATACCTCAACATCCCCTTCAAGGATTCGACCGAACAATGGAAAGACATCTGCTTCAATGACTTCCACGACATCCTCCCATGCAGCTCAACCGAAAGAGCGATGAACTATCAGAAAGACCAACTCAATGGTACAACGCATACAGCAAGAAAACGTATCTTCGCAGCGCTGCAATCACTCTCCACAAAAATCAATATCACGGTTCCAAAACCCGAAGGATATGCACCTGAACAAGTCCCCATCGTCCTGTTCAACCCAAACCCAAGGACATTCAAAGGCACCGTCGAAGTCGAATGCGCACTCGATTACAGGCCGCTGAGACTTACAACAACCGATTGCCTGCAGATCTTTGACGAAAACGACAAACCAATGCCATTCCAGGAAATCGACACGGAAATGCACAACAGCCCAATCGGAAGCAATATGTGGAGGAAACGCGCCGTCCTGAACGTCGAAATGCCCGCCTTCGGTTGGAAAGTCGTCAAGGTCGGAGCAGATCCCCAGCCCGTACGTTGCCAGCCCCCAACAGAAGATATCGCCAAGCCAATCGACAATTGCTCGATTGGAAATGGAATCCTCACGATCGTCGCAAAGCCAGGCGAGCAAAACATTACGATCAAGAGGCAAGACCTGCCCGACTTTAATTTCTCCCTAGCCAATTATCTTGACCCATACGGCTCCTGGGGTGACATGGCCGATACGGTCAAGGGCATGCAATTGCAGGATTTGCAGGAAGTCTTCGAGATCACACGAACGATCATTACCGAAAAGGGACCGCATCGCGCCGCAATGTTCGTCGAACTAGCCGGTCGAAAATCATCGATCTCGTTGCTGTTCCGCCTCAATCGAAAAGACCATCACTTCAGCGTCCAAGCCAGATTGATGTGGGATGACAGGGCACGGCGACTCAAGTTGCGATTCCCCCAAGGACATACCATCGCCTACGATTGCCCTGCTGCGGAAACACAACGCCAGAACACGGGCCAAGTCCCCGGAATCCGATACGCCAAAATCTACAACGAAGAGGCCTCGCAGGCCTTCGCTTTCGCATCCAACTGCGGATACAGCTACGACAACCTCAATGGATTCTTTACTTGGACGCTCGCAAGAGGCTGCCATTACTCCTCAGTCTCGAACAGCAATTCCCAGACGGATCCGCAACGACCAGTCGAACGAGGAGAAGTCGTGTTCGATTTCCTTTGGGGTGACAAGCCCGAATTGGCCAATGAACTTGCAGACCAATTGGAATTCCCAGTCCAGACATTCGTCGCCTGGCCAAATGAGGGCGCCTTGCCTCCCGCCGGGCAGTGTTCCAAGCTGGATCTCCCCAAATGCGTCGAACTCGTTTCCGCCAACAATGGCGCCAATGGCGACTTGGTGATCCAAAACCGATCCAAGGAAACCATCGAACTCAAGACCATCAACCGTGCCGTCACGCTGCCTCCATGGAACCTGGTGACGATCGGCTACAAGGAATGGTTTGGAAAGTAAGCGCCTCCAACTTGTTTAGAAATCAAGATTTGTGTGGATTGCGTCCAACTTGGGGCTGAACGGGATCGCTCCGGTTTCGGTGATTTCGTAGCCGGTCTCGATGCGAACTCCGTTATGGACGGGATGTCCGAAGAAGCTGACGTCAACGCAAACTGCCATTCCAGGAACCAGCACATCCTTGCTGTTGGGGCCGAAGAAGGGCGCCTCAGCCTCGTTCAAGCCAATCGTGTGGACAAACGGACAGACCAAGTACTTGGCGAACCCAAGTTTGTCGAAATACTTTCTGGCGGGCGCATCGATTTCCTGTCCTGAAAGCCCTGGCTTCAGCATCTCCTTGGTGAGACAGAACGCTTCGCGCAAATACTTCAGGCAATCCTTCTGAACTGGAGAATAGGTTCCGTTAACTGGCAACGCATCGCCAATCGCGCTGGAATAACCGTTGACCTTCGGCGACAAGCCGATCATCACCAGCTCGCCATCCTTCATGATCTTGCTCGTGGCGGTCGGAACGACGGCATTGCCACGAATGCCTGAACCGACGATTGCCGTAAACCCGAAACCACTTGCCCCGCGGCTACGGGCAGCATATTCTCCTGCCGCCGCGACTTGGATTTCGGAGTTGCCTGGCTTGACCATTTCCTTCATCGCGTCGTAGCTATAGTCGGCCAGCTTGAATGCCGCCCGAATCTGCTCGATTTCCCAGCGTGACTTATGGTGGCGGAATGTCAGGTACTCGTCCGTGATGTCAACCATTTCCACGCCTTTGAAGCCAGCTGCAATGTCTTTGTAGCATCCGTAGGGCATGCGATTGGCATCAACCAATCCAATGCGCTTGACTGCCCCAAGCGTCTGGTTCAATTCCGCGAACAACTGTGGAAAATCGATGATTGTGGCTGCGGGATATTCCTCATCAGGCACCATGAATGCCTGGAAATTCCTAGTTTCCTTAATCGCACTGTCCTGCTTGGCGAAGGGTTCGCTTTCGGGACCGCCCAACAGCATCGGAGTCCCCTTGCGGGGAACCAAGACTGCACCGCTCTCAAACTGGGGGCACCAACCCGTCAAATACCAACCGTTGCTGATATTCGTCTCGTCATAGTAAATCAATGCCAAATCCAAATTCTTGCGCTCCAATATCCCGCGCAACTTCGCCAAACGCGATTCGCTCTCACTCGAAATTAAATACCCCATGACCTGCTCCTTGATTTTCTTGATTGACATGATTCTGAAACTCGATGACCACGGCAAAATCACAACCAAAACAATGTACACCCAACACGCAAAAAATCATCCGCAAAAGCCCTTGATCTTTCCGCCTTTTTCCGTCAGCCGAATCAAGTGAAGTTCAAGTACGGGCACCCGGGGTGCTCCTACCTAAACCGTCTTGTTCTACACCAGGGCAAATTAGTCCGCCCCGTCCGACTGAGGCTTTGTCATGTTCAGCCGCTTGACTTCCGACACCGCTTGAGTACGGGCACCCAGGGTGCTCGTACTCAAAGAGTTCCCCCAAAACTCCATGAAAATCTTTGGTGCCAACTGCTTTTTTAGGGCTAACTCTAGGGTTCTCGCTTGATGATTGATTCAGGTATGCTTTGGGTATCGATGACCTCGCCTTTCGGGAACAAATTCCCAACCAGGCGAAGTTCGCGGGCCTTTGGCGAACCACTAAACCCCAACGAACGCGAGCCGCAAATCACCGAAGCCATCGTCGCCTTCCCCCCATTCAACTGGCACATCGGCAAGCCCGCAGCGGCAATCAAAGCATTGCATATGCGAATTTCGCCCGGCCCATTAAAATTGAACGCATTGTTGCAGCTCCCCCAGCCGGCAAATCCCAGGAAGTCAATGCGACCGGAAAAGTCAGGCTCAGATTTCACATAGATGAAATCATTCCTAGTACGACTCGTGTCCAGATTAGCGAATTGGCTATCCACCAGCAGCGCCGTGCAATCGCCACGGAGGCTCATGCAGACGTTTCCACTGTCAACGCCATGGCAAATCGAAATCACATCCTTCGCCCCATCCTCCAAAACCAAGCCTTCGCTGGCGCCATACACGAAATTGTGGTACAGCAACTGACCGCGACTGGAACCAACGATGTACGGACGAGACTGCTTCATGATCTTTGCATAAACCAACTTCCAATAATCGCGATTGGCGCGCAAGCACCAGCAATTCGGCGTAAAATGGCAATCCCGAACAATACCACCCTCGGTGCCGCTGCCAATCCGTATCCCTATATTCAAAGGCGCCATCCACAAGTATTCAACATAATGCCTGTCGCAGCGATGCCTGGCAAAATCAACACCGTTGTATGACGTCGGCAAGGCGACATTGATTACGTAGATATCCCTGCCATTGCCACGGATCGTGAACGAGTACTCGTCCAGGTTCGCCGGATCCTGCTCGTTGTATATCACGGTTATTCCACGAAGGCCGGACGCATCATGCAAATTGAAAAGCGCATCGCCTTCGGGATTGCCTTTCCCGAAACGGGTATGGATTCGAGTTCCTTGACCGCATTGCGCCCAAAGCACAGTCCCACGAATCTCAACACCGGGCCAAATGTCAATCCTCCTGTTCAACGTATGGATCCCGGCAGGAATGAGCACCACGCCCCCAGTGTCGCGCAAGCCGTCGATCGCCTGCTGTAACTTATCATCCAAGATGCCACCATCAACTCTCACCACGCGCTTGGAATTTACCCCGGTTACAACCCGCTGAGCATAGTTGAATCTTTCTGGATACGACGGCAACCCTACAGCCTGAATCACGGGATACTTGCGACCGTCTCCACCAGAAAGCTCAGTATTCAGCAAGCGAGTCTTCGCGTCAACTCCATAGACGTACGCCGTACCTGATTTCGATTCGACACGGCAATCCACCATTGTCACTCGCGACTGCCCCAGGTTCACCACAGCATTCGCCCCGACGCTTCTCAAGGTCGATGCGCTGAGCAACACATCTCCCCGATTTCCGGGCATGATGTCTATCGCCCTGGCACCTTTGTTTCCGCTGGCACGAATCACGCACTTCCACCCGTAATCTCGCCAGATAGGTCCAGTCGATCCGCTGCAACTTGAAACCAATGGCTTTCCGCAGCAGATATCGACGCAGCACCAATTCGTCAGGCACCCCAGGCAACCCACTCGCTAGCCACGGAACCGCAGAAAAACTTACATTCTCAATCCGACCAATGTCAAAACTCTTGTCATTGCAGTAGCCGACATTCAAGCAAGTGCCGACAACATCGCGGATGTGCTGCAACGAATTGTTCCCGCCAGACGCCAAATTGATCCCGTCATAGGAATTGACAAGAGTGACGTTTTTGAGGGTAATGCTTTCCGAACCAATCTGGGTTATGGTCGCTGGAAACGCAATCGGCGTTCCTTGCCCATCGAATTTCTGTTCCGGATACCAGAACGCAAGGCTTATCAAGGCGCTTTGATGACTCATCCTCACCGCCGATTGCTTCGGATCGGTCGATCCCATCCCGTGGCAAATCGCCAATATGGTTCCATTGGCAGTCCCTGGTTCCAAGTCGCCAATCAATCCGACTCCTGCTGGCAATGTCAACGGAGCAGTCAAGCGATAACGGCCAACAGGAACAAAAACAACGCCTCCGCCTGAACTCGAAACCGATGTTATCGCACGCTGAAACGCTTCCGTGTCGTCCGCAACCCCGTCGCCTTTCGCTCCGAACCCAAGCACATTCGCCTGGGCAATGACAACCAGATCAGAACCATACAACGTTTGAATCAAGCCGACTTGATCAGGCTTGGCGTACGAATCGCTCTTGGGATCGCGACGATTCAACAACAGCTCGCCAACAGGCTCCGCGTCTTCAGCCCCAACTCGACTCAGCACAACATCGGGCGGCAACTCGACTTTCCATAGGTTCGGATCCATCTTCTCAAGGCGGATGTTTGCCAATCGCAGCTCCAAATCGCCTTTCAATCCAAGCGTGTACAAGCGCATGTAGTTGACGCGGGACAAGTCGCAACCGCCACTGGACAAGGGAACCACCACTCGATTCCAGCCCGTCGATACCTCCAATGACGTCAAGGCACAAGCAGTTTCCTCGACGTCGCATCGTCCGCTGGACGTCAATTCCAGGCTGTTTTCCGCCATCGTATAGTACACATCCTCGTCAGACACATACATATCGAAGACCAACGCATTGGCATCTCCCCCATTGATCGGCGTCTTCCAGTTGCGGTGCATCACGAATCCCTTCGAATCCGCCTTCCAGCCCAGGCACGTCCCACCATGCTCGTCTTCCGCCAAATACGCTTGGCGAGTCCCGCCCCAGCTGACCGATTGGCAATCATCCAACTGAACCCCGGATACACCCAACCCAATCGCACAACCCAAGACAAATATCATCCCGTGAACTCGCATCATTCACTCCTTGAACAAATACAAACTTGATTGAATCTAAAAAAAGCAGCTGAAGATGGATTAAATTCCTAATTGATTGATTATCAAGCAGTTAGAAAACTTGTTCGTTTCGCCGTTCTGGTGAATTGTAGTGCGTCAGGCTTCTGTTGCGCCTTTACAAGGCGCCCGGCATGGGGGCATCCCATCCCCGGGCTGAAGCCCGGGGTTAAGCATGGTGAGGCGCCTACGGCGCAAAGTCTTTGGCGAGGACCGGCCGTCCGCAATCCACTCGGGCGGGACATGGAGCAGACACGGACGATAGTTCGGACTTGCCGGAAAGATTTGCATAATGAATTGCGCTGCAAGCGCTTAACGATGCTTAACCCCAGGCTTTTAGCCTGGGGCGGGAAAACCACCCGAAGACCGTGCCTTGTAAAGGCACTACAATCATAAGATGTTAACTGCTTTTTTTAGGTTGAATCGAACTATCTTTTCACCTCGAACCCCTTTTCAATATCATCTTCCGTCTCTTCGCAATGGGCAATTCGCTTGAATTTCCTTCCAGGGGAAACGATTTGATTGCCTACACAAATCACATTCTTGCACCAGGACACAAAGACTGCCGTGTCGTGCGGTGCCGCGCCTTTCCGCACAACGTACTCGTAGTCACGCCACAATGGAGTCACCAGCGTATTGCCACGAATCACTACATCCGACGCGCTTGTCACACTGATCAACGACCCGTTGCACTTCTCAAATGTATTCCCTTCCAAAACTATATTCCGATGGCAAGACGAATACGGAACAAACTCGTGAGGTCCACCACCGGGATTCTCAAAATTCATCGGTTCCATCGACGAAACCGCCAATACCGCCCCCGTCCTGTAGTAATCCGCTGCGCAATCGATGAAACGATTGTTCCGGATAATCAAATTCTCTGCGTATGGCCCTTCGTTCGCCCACAAAAACTCAGGCATCACCAAAATCCCCATCTTGTTGATATTCTCAAAATGGCAGTTCTCAACAATCCCATTCGCGCCGCGAAGCAAAAATCCACGTCCGCGATGGCGTCGGGTGATGCAGTTCCGAATCGCAAAGCCATTGCCTGACATGCTTGCCACAACAACCGTCCTGGAGCCTTCTGGAACGCCGCCCTCAACGCGCAACGTCAAACGAGCCCATGCGACATGCTCCCGCGAATCGATTTCCAAGACCTTCCGCTTGCCCAGCAATTGGTGCTTGTCACCAAAAAAGTGGATTTCGTCGCCCAGCTCAGGCAACATTACGCAATAGTCAAAGGTGACCTTGTCGCCAACAACATTTTTCACCCGCCAGATTTTCCCGTGGATATTGACGCCGTCATCGTGCATCCCGTCAAAAATGCATCCTTCCAAAGTCGGTCCCTTCCGCGCCATTTCAGAATAGAAAGCATCTGCTCCCGACGACAGGAGCGCCGGTTCGGTTCCTCCCTTTGGCGGCGGCGGAAACGTGACCGTGTACCTGCGGAACGTATTTCCATTGCCGTACGACTCGTGCAGCACGCCTCCCCGCCCATTCATGACCGTCACATCCTCGATCAGGCAATTGGTGCAAGCGTTAATCCTGCATTCGCCACCGCCATGAGGCACAGTTCGGCGCCATGCGGCGTACTCCCCTACCTGAAGCTGCTTCAAGCCAGGCGATGCGCAGTGAACCTTGTACAAGCCTTCGCCCAACTTCTCGATCTTCTGCACATTCGCTTCACCTTCCATGCCGTGCTTGATCAAGCGCGAACGGTTGAAAAACGACAGTACCGGCGTTCGGTCATACGCATTCTTCTCGAGCATATCCTGCGGATATCCTGCATGAATCCGTACGACCACGTGCTTGTCGCCAACCTCCTCCACCGTCCCCTGCGAGAACATCGGCACTTCCCGGGTGATTGTCGTCCCCTTGAACGTCACATTCGTGCAATGAACCAACTCGAACCCAACAGCATGAATGTCAGTCATCACAAAAACGCAACCCGTTGCGTCGATCGTGAAATCCTTAAGATTCCAAAAGCGCAGGTGCGACGACTGCAATGGCGAGCGAGTCAGATAATAGGTACCAGGAGCAACAACAAATCGCTTTTCGCCGCGCTCGTATGCGGACATAATTTGGTTTTGCAGGTCATTGAAGGCATATTCCGCCGTACTCCACTTCGCAGGATCCAACGGCAATTTGCCGCAATTCGCCAAAATCTTGTGCGACTTCCCAGCGGCATCCTTGAAAATCCCCTCGAACTCCATCGCATACCCCATGTGACGATTGCCCAAGGTCTGCCAATCGATCGCAACCTCCTTCTCGCCAGAATCGATCTTCTTCTGAAGCAGCTCGCGAACGTCAATCCGCTTCCCCAAGCTCCCCCAACTAGCGGATACGACCTTGACGTCACCAAGGGACAGGCACGACAGCGCTACCAATGCGCAGCAAATGACCCGCATCAAAATCCTCCGTTTACTTGCCATAAATCGAATGATCAAAGGCACGGTCAGCAAAATCAACCAGCCAATTCCAGTCGTATGCCGATATTCCATGCTCTTCCGTACGTCTCACATAACCGATATGGGAACCGATTGCCGATGTGTCGTAATACTCTGGATATCCATCCCCAGGCAGGCCGGGCAAACCCAAAAACTCCCATGCCGGAGACGCTGCGACGCAAGCCAGATACTCAGCTTCCGTATCCATCCAGTCGTTCGGTCCAAATCCCTGGACCAGTACGCGACGCGGCGCGATCGAAGCAACAAGGAGATGCTGGTCAAACGTCAGCAACTCCGCAGGATTCTTCGCATACTTTCCGTAGGCGCTGCAATACCAATGGGAAAACATCTTCATCTCGGTCGCCACGTTCTCGCCGAAATCCCGCTTTGCCAGGCAGACTCCCCCGCCTCCGCATTGGTTCGGGACGCACACGGCGAACCGATCGTCGCGAGCCGCCGCCAGCAAGGCCGCCTTGCCGAGGCGGGAACATCCAGTCACCACCGAACGCTTTGCGTCCAGTTCAGGTATCCGCTCCGCCAAGTCAAGCCCACGAGACAACGCCCATGCCCAAGCTCCCAATGCAGTCGGATTGTCAGTGCGGCTAGGATCGCGTTTGCCCCACAGGTCAAATACACCCGTGTACGAAAACACGTCCTGCCGAAAACGCTCGTCAGGCTCGTTCGCCAAGGGATCGGGCGACACCTCGCAGTAGCAGGCGCTCATCACCGCATAGCCTCGGGCAAGCAGCGTCCCGATCGGAAACACACTTCCGTTATTCGGGTCGCACTGGATCCCGCGAGTCGAACCGTCAATCCTATGGTCTGAAACCCCTTTCCCGTTGCGACTCCACCCTTCCGTAACCAAAATGTCCGCATCCGGCACCAACTCGTAATTTCCTCGATAGTTCAAGAATGAAATCACAGGCACGGGTCCCTTCGCATAACGGGGCCTAAACACAATCCAATTCACGCACGGACCCGACTTGTCGGCCTTAAACCACATTTTGTACTGAGAGCGAACGCCGAATCCAGCCAAGGTATCGACACGCTCGTCAACCAATTCCGTCACCAATGCCTCAGGTGGCGGTGGCTCTTGACCATACATTTCCCGGGCGAAAATCCCCAAGATCTCCTCTCGTCTCCGTCCCCAGTCCGCCTTGCTGGCCAGCCGTTCTCCGTTCGCAAACGTCAACGGATCCTCCAACTCGTACGGCGCTATCTTCGACGCATCGTAGTTCGCCTTGTCGTAATCCGGACGTATCGGTTGAACATTGTTGAAATCCTTCGTTCCACATGCCATTTGACCAGCTCCTTTGACTTGCTATTCACGATGATTGCCCACGACTACTCAATCCAAGGATTGTAATATACATCCTATTTTGTTGAAAAAACGAGTTTAAATTTTCAGCTTGGGGAGAATTCAAATAAATGCCACATTGCCTTTTTTATTTTGCCTTGATGTTGTGACCTCAAGTCGGGCGACCTATATTATCAAATCCCAGACAACAATCACATCCACAAGGAGTAGGTACCATGAGATCAGCGCTTCCCATCCTTTTGCTCAGTTCAATTGTTGCATTCCCCAAAACCGCCGCCATCTTCGACCACGATGGCAGACCAAACCAGAACTTGACCAAGGCAATCGAACAAGCAGGATACGGCGTCAAGCCAGCCTCACCCAAAGACCTGGACGCCATCAACCAATTCGATCTCCTGGTCATCCCAACCCCACAACGCTTCCCCGCCGAAAAATTCCCGGCAATCGCCCAAATCCTCTCGGCAAAAAAAGACATTCTCTTCCTGGGACCACGCCCCTTCACAGAACCAACCCACGCCATTGGCGACGAATGGCTCTCAATCGTGCAGCTCCAAGACAAACTCGCAACAACCAAGCAAACAACAATACAACTCCCACCAGCAGAAAGCTGGATCAAGGCAAGAAAAAACCGAGATGTAAACGCGTCATGGACGATCGATGACCAGACAATAACCTATGAACTCGACTACATGGACGGATGGCATACCTACCAAACCAACATCGTTTTCCCGCCCGAACAAAACATCGTTCGCTTCGCCATCCGGGGAAATCCGGCAACGTCATGCATCTCGATCGAATGCATAGAATCCGATGGTTCACGATGGATCGCCACCATCAAAGCAACGACTGACTGGAAGGAAGTCGCATTGAGCCCCAGGGACTTCGCATTCTGGCGCGACTGCAAGCCAACGAAACCACGAGGACACGCAGGTGACCAACTCAACCTCCACCAAACCAGGAGCATAGCCATCGGCCTCTCCGCCACCCATACCCCATCTCTCGGCAAAGCTCCCTACTACTTCCAAATCAGAAACTTTGGAACTGCATTTTCGCCCTATGCGAACACCCTCGAGACACCGGCAATCCCACCAATCGAAACAATCTATCCAAGCTATAAGCAATATCCGATCATTGGCAAGCCGGGCTTCTACCACACGCCAAACCGATTCTGCGGACGGGGGATTGACCAGCAACCAAAATGGAAATGGACGCCCCTGTTTGTCAAGGACGGGCAACTCGTCCAGGATTACTCCCTCAAGTCAACAACCCATATCTGGCTGACGCTTCTGCTTCACGACCCGTTCAAGCTCTCAAGAGTCGCAACCATAGCCCAGCCCGTGCAACTCGAGGACGAGCAATACCTCGAAACCGTCACGCTAGTCGCAAAAAGACTCCTGCAAAATATCGAACTGATCGCAGGAGGCGCCGATAAATACGGACTCTTCAGCACACAACCACTGAAAATCGGAGCCGAAATCGCCTTCCTTGATGACACAGCACTAAAACAAGCGCAAAACACAACCGTCAAGCTGACTCTGGGAAAGCAGGAATTCACCCTGAATCCAAACCCAAATGGATCAATCATACAAAAACTCGAGCAAGATATCGTTGGACTTGAACCCGATTCGACCATCGAGGCAACCGCAAAACTCCTCGTAAACGGCACCCAACTCGATCAAAACTCGCATCTGGTCAATGTCGCGCCAACGCCAGAAACACTCAAGGCACGAAGCAAGGAACGAATTTCCGTACAGGGAGACAACTTTATCCTTGACGGAAAACCTTGGTATCCCGTTGGCATCAATCTCTGGTTTTCAAGCACAGCCGGATACGAACCGCCTGACTTCCTCCGTTGCAATCTCGCTCCGGGAATCTACGACCCGGAACAAGCGGAACTCGACCTCACAACACTCGAAAGCCTCGGCTTCAACATGGTCTCGCTACAACTGAAGTGCGACAACAGAAAAGAGGAGACATTCCACTACCTCGTCGATTTCTTTGCCCGATGCAGAAACCACAACATCTACGTCAATGGCTTCATCAATCAGGCCAACCCACTTGAATTCAATGAAAGCGAATTCATCAGGATCGTCAAAGACTCAAACCTATACCTCTTCCCAACCCTCTTCGCCTACGATACATCGTGGGAACCGGGAAACTATGTCTTCAATGCACGATCTCGCCCAAGATTTGACAACCAATGGCGCCAATGGGTCAACGACAGGTACGGCTCAATCCAAAATGCAGTCGAGGACTGGGGCATGGAACCCAATCTTGACAAGCAAGGACAACTGACCTCTCCAACAGATGAACAACTGACCAAAGACGGAAACTGGAGAATCTATACTGCGGCATATCGACGATTCATGGATGACGTGACGTCCGAAATGTGGAACGGTGCAGTCAGGAAAATCCGCCAAATCTCGCCGCTCCAACTCGTTAGCTTCAGGCAAGGCAATACCCTCCCCCACGACTTCGCACTCACAGGTCCCATCAAACACCTGGATTTCATCTGCCCGGAAGGATATTCGTTCCAAAGCATCGACAATGTCACCTACGCAGCAGGATTCATTACACGTTTCATCGACTTCGTCTCGCGCGGAAAACCAATCATCTGGTCCGAATTCGGACGCTCATGCTGGGATGCGGCCACCCAATCCACAAACCGAGACAGCTTCGACAGTGTCGCCGACTACCATGAAGCCTACTACAAGATGGTTCTGGAATCGGAGGCCAACGGAACTGCACCCTGGTGGTGGTCAGGCGGATATCGAGTCAATGAACGCAGCGACTACGGAATCTCAGATCCAGACGGCACGCCAAGACCGGCAGCCAACCTCCTCCTCGAATACGCCCCAAAACTCAAGCTCGCAAGGACTCGGACAAAAGGAGAAATCCCCTTTGACTACGACCGCGACAAGCACGCAGGAGGATACTGGTACTTGGCATTCAATGATGGAAAGGAGGCATACAAACAGGCACGGGAACAAAACAAGCACCTGCTCTTCTCCACCAAGGCAGCTGGAACCACTTCCGCCAATGTACCGCTCGTCGCAATCGGAAACACCCCATGCAATGGATCAACCCCGCCTAAATACCTCAACGCCGAACTCAATCTCGTCCAGCTAAAAACTAAAGAAGGCAACTGGATCGAACTCACAAATGACGTGAAAATTCCCGAAGGCGCCAATGTAACGATCCGCATCCAACTCGGAAACCTCACGGAACCAACGTGGATCGCGCCGAAAAATCCACAAAATCCACAGGAAGGCGACGTGGTCCTGCTCAGGGACGATAAGCCGATCGCCGTATTGACTGAAGACACGGCGCATTTCAACGATGCATGGTTCACTGAAATCAACCTTGGACAAGCTACGGGAACAACACAGACATTCCAATTCAAAGCCGCAGCCTACAAGCGAACAGCATTCGGACCAACGATCAGCGTAACCATCAACCCATAAAGCCCGAATGATCATCGATACCCAACTCGGACAACTCAAGGTCAACGCCTCAAACAACCGCATCTCATCGATACAATTCATCGATGAACCCAATGCCGTTCAGGATGAACAAGACAACACTGTCCGAAATCAACTGATTCAATTCCTCAACAGAGAACGACAAGACTTCACCCTCGATATTCAACTCAAGGGAACGGAGTTCCAGCTCAAAGTCTGGAACGAAATCCTCAAAATCCCCTATGGTGAAACCCGTTCCTACAAGCAAATCGCACAAGCCATCGGATCGCCAGGAGCCACAAGAGCCGTCGGAACAGCCTGCAAGCTCAACCCAATCCCAATCATCGTTCCTTGCCATCGAGTCATTCATGCCGACGGCACAATCGGCAACTATGCAGGCGGATCAAAACTCAAGCATGAACTCCTGAACCTCGAAAAACCAAGGCGACGGCTCAATCAAGACGACTATGCACAAGATGCCCTGCAACTCGCGCAAACCCTCATCGGGAAAATCCTCTGCAAAAGACTGAAATCAGGACTGGTAATCCGTCAGCGAATCGCCGAAACAGAAGCCTATCTTGGCGAAGCCGACACGGCCTGCCACGCATCAAATGGCAAAACCCCGAGGAATGCCCCAATGTACGAATCTGGCGGCATTACCTACGTTTACCTTTGCTACGGCATCCACTCGATGCTCAATATCGTTTCCGGTCCAAAAGACAACCCGGAAGCCGTGCTGATCAGAGGGTCGCTCGATGCAAGAGGACCGGGAAAGCTCACGAAATTGATGGAAATCGATACGTCGCATAACCGAATCGACCTCATAACCTCACATGAACTCTGGCTTGAGGACGACAACACATCGCTCCCATTCATCTCAACTCCACGCATCGGAATCCAATACGCCTCCCCCAAGGACCAAGCCGCCCCATGGCGATTCGTAGTACCTTAACCGAGAAGTACATATAATGGCAAGATTTACCCGACCGTCCGACTAGGCTGACAGAGGCTTCACAATTTTCAGCCGCTTGACTGCCAACACCGCTTGAGTACGAGCACCCCGGGTGCCGTACCTGAACCCGTTGTAGTCTGGATATGCTTTCGCCAGCAACTTTGCCTTGACATTCCCGGCTTTGAAAACCAAGCAACCTCCACCCTTGCAACATCG
>JAGVUR010000104.1 GCA_019136135.1 Verrucomicrobiota bacterium | reverse complement strand
TCTTAGCGGATTCATGCTGCCTCCTTTGTTTTTGGTTAACATAATAAGATAGCATGGATTCGCTTTTTTGTGTCAGGAACTAAAGAACTGCTGCTTTCCTATGGGATGGCTGTGGTTCGATTTCTTGTGTAAGTCAAATGAAGCAAATGGGCTTGGGCTTGACCATGTACCTGGATGACAACAAGGGCTGGTTCTTTGACCGCTATAGAGGATATGACGGAGCCTATTGGGCGAAGTACGACAAGTACCAGATTATCGAGTTCGGCAGCTTCGCGCCTTACATTGGCCCGTACATCGGGGACAAAAAGGTGTTCAATTGCCCGTCAACCTCAATGGGCGGAAGTACGTACGGAAGCGAAACCTATACCGCAGAACAATGGCAGGTCAAGCACTGCTATGGAATGTCGACTGCCGCCCATGGCGTGAAGCAAGAGCGATTCATCAGTTCATACTCCGCACATAACACGCCGTCCGAACGCTCAATCTTTATTGACTCGGTCTCCGCCTGGATCCAAGCTAATTTCCTCTACAGCCGAATTTCAATCCGACACATGGATTCGGCTAACTTAGTCTTCTGCGACGGACATGTGGAAAACTTCAACAAAAACAAATTGTATAGTGAAGTCGATAAGCGAATGGGATTCACAGGAACCGAATCGACAGGCACAGCCTTCGGAAACTATTGACGTAATCATAGGTTGACAAAAATTGCCGCCCGCCGCTATTCAAAATGGCGGGCGGTTATCTAGGCTCGAAGAGCTTGAAATGTCCTGTCTTCTGGCAAGCAAGGCAATTGATACAGCGACTGTATCAATCAGAATAAGAGTGTTTTATCTTATCATTACAGGAGAAAGGCAATGAAAAAGCGAAGATTTACACTGATCGAGTTGTTGGTTGTCATAGCAATTATCGCGATCCTTGCTGCGATGCTGTTGCCCGCATTGACAAAAGCCCGTGAAAAAGCCCGTGCGATTTCTTGTGTAAGCCAAATGAAGCAAATGGGCTTGGGCTTGAATATGTACCTGGATGACAACAAAGCCTGGTTCTATCATCTCTACCAAGGATATGATGGAGCCTATTGGGCTAAGTATGACAAGTTGCAGATTATTACCTACGGTAGCTTCCCGCCTTACATCGGTCCGTATATCGGAGACAAGAAGGTGTTCAATTGCCCGTCAACCTCGATGGGCGGAACTACGTACGGAGGCGAAACCTACACCGCAGAACAATGGCAGGTCAAACACTGCTATGCAATGTCGACTTCCGCTCATGGGGTGAAACTAGAACGATACATCAGTGCGTACCCCGTCCACAACACGCCATCGGCACGTGTAATTTTTATTGACTCGGTCTCTGGCTGGATCCAGGCTGATTGGCTCTATCGCCGAATCTCAATCCGGCACATGGATTCGGCAAACGTGGTTTTCTGTGACGGACATGTGGAAAACTTCAACAAAAACAAATTGTATAGTGAAATCGACAAGCGAATGGGTTTTACAGGAACCGAATCGACATCCAACGCCTTCGGAAATTATTGATGTAATCATAGGTTGACAAAAAAGCCGCTCGCCACTATTCAAAATGGTGGGCGGCTTTTTTGTGTTTTGCAAACCCTGTCAAAACTCAAGGGGTTTGCCACGATAAAAATGGCTTCGGTCACTCCTCGACTTTTTCTTGGGGCGTTCGGTTGAGGAAAAATCATAAGAAGTCATTATGCAAATAATGAATTTCACTATGAAAGCTATGACTTTTCAGTAAAGTAAATGAAAGTGCAATTCATTGGGTTGCATGAATCAAATCATGGATTAATTTATTGGCGTTTTCAGGTATTATTTTCTTTGAAGGCCCAATAGACTAACTTGAGGAGATGGCAATGCAATCAATGAAAAGTTCAATGAAAGTAGAAAGGAATTTGTTTTGTGTTTTGTTTTTGCTTTTAATGATGGTTTTGGGGATCGAGTGCTTTGGAGGGATCATTTACGTTAAGGTTGGCGGAAGTGGTGACGGGAGCAGCTGGGGGGATGCATTTGGGGATTTGGACAGCGCGCTGGAAGCGAGCGTGGCGGGCGATCAGATTTGGGTGTGTGCAGGGAGCTACTCGCCGCAAGTCATGCGCTTGTTGGCTGGTCTTGAGGAGTATGGTGCATCGTTTACGCTTCGAGACGGAGTGAGCTTGTATGGCGGTTTTCGTGGGGATGAGCAGTCGCTCGAAGCCCGTCAGGTATTGCCTGATGGGTATGGGAGTTGGGATTTTGCCCACAAGACTGTTCTTTGCCAGGGGGATGGTGTGTACGGTGGCGTTGTGCGTTGCGGCGATGTTGCCTTTGAGCGAGGCAGCGTGATTGACGGTTTTATCATCGAGGGCGGGAATGCGGTCGGCAGTGCCCTTGATGGCTGCGGCGGTGGGATTCAAGGGGCTGGATTGCTGACGATTAGGAATTGCGTGATTCGTGGGAACTTGGCTCGCGACGGTGGCGGCGCGTACCTGACCGGTGGGGTGACAATCACTGGATGCCTGGTCGAGGGCAATGAATTGGTCGAGGAAGGCTGGGGAGGTTGCGGTGGCGGGCTTTACTTGGGCGGCAAGGGCTATGTCGTTCAGGCGATTGTGGCATCTGGGAATGGAGTGGTCCAGGGTGGCGTTCAGAATGGTGGCGGGATGTACCTGGTTGGCGAGGGACAGGCATCCCACTGTACGATTGTTGGGAACTGGAGCCGTCGCGAAGGCAGTGGAGTCTGGTGCGATACCGGTTGCGAGGTGCTGAACAGCATTGTCTGGGGGAATACGCCGGACTTGGTTCAGGCTTATGGTGATTCGGGTAGTTTTGGCGGATGTGCAGTGGAAGGCGGTTGTTCGGGATACGGGATCATTCCACTGTTGGCTGAGAACTGCGGTCCTAGCGGGATTGACGTCAACGACAGTTGGGTTGGGGGGTACTATGTGTGCTTTGTTGAACCCGAGTCTGGAGATTTTCGCTTGGGGGGCGGTTCATATGCGATCGCCCGTGGATTTGCAGGAATAGAGGGACATGATGCGGCAGGGGAGGACTTGCAATCAGGTGGTCTGGTTGACATTGGGGCGTATTCAACTGGGTTGCGTGGAAATTTGGCTGCGGATTTTTCGGTTGGATACCCTTTTGTGTATGGTGGCGAATCTGGAATCCGTACTCACTGGGGGGTGTTGAGTCCCGCTGGATGCCGGAATATATATTTTGGCGATGCAGGCGATGTTTTGCTTGATGGCGAGGAATCGTTGTCGATGTGGACTGGTCAATGGAAGCGTTCCGGGATTGTCGATATTGGTTTGCAGGCATGGGTTGACAATGACGATTGGAATGTGCTTGAACTTGTAAAATCGGTGGACGTTCGTCCTCGAGTCTTGGTGATCAGCGCGGATGATGCTGAGCATCGTTACGGGGAGCCGTTCCCGGAGTTGACCTGGACGCTGGTCAGCGGTCGTTTGATTGGTAATGACAAGCTTGTCGGTTCGCTGAGTTGCGAGGAGGGGGAGGAGTTGAATCGGGCATACGTCATAGGACTTGGCGATCTGAATGTGGATGATGGACGTGGCGGCGCCAACTACAGGATCGAATTCTTGCCGGGAGAACTGTTGCGTCTGAAAGGCATTGTGGGCCTGGCGGTGGAAGAGCGTGAAAAGGAATATGATGGGGAAGGCTTCCAGGTGGAAGTGGATACGGAACCGGATGGCGTCAATCTTGATGTGACCTATACCGGAATAGACGGTACCGAGTATGGTCCCTCAGATGAACCGCCTAAGGACGCTGGGTCGTATCAGGTCGATATCGTGGCGGACGATCCGCATTACGAAGGTGATCTGACGATCATTGTCACCATCACAAAGGCGCCTCTCGAAATCATTGCCGACAACAAAACCAAGAGCTATGGGGCGGAAAATCCACCGTTGACCATGACATTCATGGGTTTCAAGGGAAACGATGATCAAGCTTCCATCCAATTACCGGAGATTTCAACGGTCGCCGTGGCAAATAGTCCTGTGCTTGAAGGAGGCTATCCAATCCTGTTGACCGGCGGAAGCGGCAAGAACTACGAACTGACGCTGACGGATGGCGTGTTGACCATTGAACGAGCGGCATTGTCGATAACAGATGTTTCAGCCAGTGATTTGACGTACGGTCAGACGCTGTCAGAGTCGATACTCACTGGTACAGTGACGAATTCAGCCACCGGGTCATTGGTTCCTGGCAGATTTGTTTGGGGAATAGGAGGGGAATATCCCTGCGCTGGAACCAATGACCACGGTTGGCATTTTATTCCCGAGGATCAGGCAAACCACTTGCCTGGGGAGGGTGAGACTCCGGTATTGGTACGTCCTCGCCAGATTGCTGTTATGGCGAATGGAGCCGGAAAAACCTATGGGGACGGCGATCCTGAATTGACGTACGCGATTTCAAGCGGTAGCCTGGTGGGTACGGATTTCTTTTCCGGTTCGTTGGTGCGCGAACCTGGCGAAAATGTTGGGACGTACGGGATAGGGCAGGGGAGTTTGGCGCTGAGTTCGAACTATGCGTTGAGCTATGTGCCCGGTGAGTTTACGATTCTGGCACGCCCGTTGACGATTGTCGCGGACGATGTGCAACGCGAGTACGGTGAAACGGAGCCTGGCCTGACATGGTCGATTGGAACTGGAAATTTGGCGTTTGAAGACAAGGTTTCCGGATCATTGGTCCGTGAGGCAGGCGAGAAGCCCGGGACATACAAGATCCTTCGAGGGGATTTGAGCGCGGGAACGAATTACGCCTTGACGTTTACTTCAGGGACTTATACGATTTTAGCTGGCAGCTTGCGATTGGTCGTGGATGCGTCCGGGAGTCCGTTGGTGTATGGCCAGGTTTTGTCCGAATCGGACTTGACTGGTCAAGTCGTGCACGGGAAGACAGGTGCGGTGGTGGCTGGTCGAATGGAATGGGCTGACGGGACTGAGGAGTTGCCTGTGGGGAATTGGTCTCGCCCGTGGAATTTTGTGGCTGAGGAAGCTGATTGCTACCAGGCTCTAGCTGGGAATGCAAATGTGGAAGTCAGTCCTGCGCATCTGAGCGTTGAGTTGGTGAACAATTCGCCAAAGCGCGAGTACGGGTATGCGAATCCTGCGTTTGAGCTTGACATAACTGGATTTGTATACGGTGAGGACGAGTCAGTACTGATCAAGGTTCCAGTTGCGGGTTGCGAGGCGGAGTTGACGAGTCGCCCGGGAGAATATGGGATCACGATTGGCGGTGGGCAGGCGGCGAACTACGAATTTACGTACGGGAGCGGGACCTTGACTGTTGAAGGCGCCAAACTGGCGATAAGCCAGGAGGTCGAAACCAATGATATCGTGTATGGCGACCCATTGTCTGAAGCTGTCTTGACAGGCGAGTTCATGCATCCTGGCCTTGATATTGTTGTTGCCGGCGACTTGACCTGGGTTGAGGCTGGCGATACCTTGCTGCCTGCGGGGACGCACGAGCAGGAATGGGTGTTCACGCCTGATGAGCCCCAGTACGAAATTGTTCGCGGCACGCTGGACGTGGTCGTGAAGAAGGCTCCATTGCAGATTGTGGTCAAGGATGTCCGCCGAATGGTTGGTCAAGACAATCCTGAATGGGAGTACGAATACGAGGGTTTTGTCAATGGGGATGAGAATGCGTTCGAAGGAGTGTTTGTCGAACATCCCATAGCGGAATGCGAAGCTGGTCCGGATGCCGTGGCGGGCGAATATCCCATTGAGTTGTCAGGAGGAAATTGCGCAAACTACGAACTGGAATTGATTGATGGAGTGCTGACGGTCGTTCCCGCAGTGCCGAGCATGGGATCAGTGGAACCGATTGAATTAATCTACGGAACCACGCTGAACGAGTACGGAGACCCGCATGTCGAACTCAGGCATCCGTTGACAGGCGATGCGGTGCCAGGCGCGTTTACTTGGGGTGGAGGCGATGCCATCCTGGAAGTTGGCGAGTACGAAGTCGGGTTTGACTTCATGCCTGACGATGTGGAATACCTGAGCGGAATCACTGGAGTAGCCTCAGTGCGAGTCGTGCCCAGGCCCATTACCGTCGGCTTGTATGAAAGCGCCTTGTCGCGTAGATACATCGACAGGGAGACGAACTGGATGACTCGTTACAAGGTCTACGTGGGATCGCTTGTTCAGGGCGATGCGCCTACAGGGGCATTTTCGCGCGAACCTGGCGATGACGCAGGAACATACAAGGTTTTGCAGGGGACAATGGATTTCGGTCCGAACTACGATGTGACCTATTTGGAGCAGTACTACGTGATCCACCCGTATGCGATTCCCGTGACTCCCAAGGCTTGCGGCAAGGGATATGGCGAGGCGGATCCAGCCATCGAGTACAAGTTGGTGAATGCCAGGCATGCCGATTGGTTGCATGGTGAATTGGGACGCGAGCCAGGCGAGGCGCTGGGTTCATACCCGATTACACTAGGGACGATGGGCACTATCTCTGATAACTACACCATTGACTTGCGGCCAGGAACATTCGTGATCAGCCCATGCGAATTGATCGTGCAATTGAGAAGCTATACCGTGAGCTACGGGGACGACATGCCCGATTTCGAGTGGGATGTCAACTCGGGAGCATTGGTCAATGGCGACCAGTTGACGGGAAAGCCCGCCTGCGAATACACCGATGCATTCGGAAAGTACCCGATTACCCAGGGGACATTGTCGGTAAATCCAAACTACAACTTGACTGTCAAGCCCGGAACACTGACGTTGACAAAACGTGCAATCACGGTTTGCTGCGACAATGTCAAGGTGCTGGCGGGAGAACCCAATTACGATATTCCATACTATCTTGCCGATGGGCAATCGCTAGCACAAGGGGATAGTTTCGTGGGGGCGCTGAGTCCGTTCATTGCGGGGACGACGAATTATGCGGTGAAAGTCCAGCCTGGCAACTTGTCGGTGACCAATGCTGACAAGTATGCGATCACCTTTAATTTGGGGCGTTTGACGGTTGTTCCTCGCAGGTTGATTTTGTCTGAATTGCCTGTTCCGGAGCCTGTGATGTACGGCGATGAGCTTCAGGAATCTGCCTTGGTAGGCGGCTTGTGCCTGCATCCAATCACGATGGAACCCGTTGCGGGAACATGGAGTTGGTCCGAACCTACCCATGTTCTGCTGGATATGAACAAGGTTCGGTACGATTGTGTTTTTGTACCTGCCGATGGTAATTTCCCGAATCTGACCTCCGAAGTGGATGTTGTTCGTTTGCGTCGGAAGATTACGGTTCGAGCGAAGTCTCATCACATCATCTATGGCGAACCCATGCCAGACTTGACCTATGAGGTGATCGAGGGGCGTATTGTGTTGGAGGGCGATCTTGTCGGATCGCTGTCTGCGATCGATCGCGATCCTATGTCCTTGGAATATCCTAAGGTCTACGATATCAGTTGCCTAGGCTTGACCGTCCACGAGAGTCGCTACGATTGCGAGTTTATCGATGGTACGCTTGTGGTTTCGAAACGCCAGGTTGTGGTTGCGGCCAACAATGCGACGAAGCGCGTTGGGGAAGCCGATCCCGCTTTGACGTTCAGCATACAGTCTGGGAATCTAGTTCGTGGTGGCTGGACTGGTCGATTGACACGCGATGCCGGAGAGGAACCTGGGGTCTATGCGATTCGCCGCGGCACTCTTGAGGTTCAATATGACGGAGGGGCATACGAGGTGATCTTCCTGGAAGGGACGTTGACGATTTTGGCCGAAGGTGAGGAGGCGGAAATGGGCGCAAGCACACGGGTTGTGGTCGATGACGATTGGGATGGAATCTACGCCGAAAATGAGGAGTTCACTCATAATGGAACAGACTACAAGTTCGGCTACAATGCCTTCGCAACCCTGGAAGCCGCCTTGGAAGCTGTCGCGCCCGGTGGATGCGTCCAGGTGATGAGCGGCCAATATGTGGCGCCGGCAGGCGAATGGATCGTGCGAAAGGGAGTCGCAATCCTGGGAAATGCGTCCTTCGACGATGATCAGGTGGAGCTGCTTGGAACGATCAGGACATCAGGTCCCGAGGTCAGTAGCCTGTTGTTGAGCAATGTATGCGTTGATGTTGAAGGGGAATCCGATGGTGCGCTGATTATCGGCGATGGAACCGGGAATGTAACCTGCCTGAACTGCGTGATTGGCGCCGATGGCACGGCAGTGCAAATCGGTGTCCACGGCGGTGGCGTGACGATCCAAGGCAGCAGTGTGATGTCTGAAGCCACGACCATACGGTGCGTGAGGTCGCCGCAACAAGCCCCTCCGACCAACTTCGTTTACCTGATTGCCAATGGATTCTATGGCGAAACCCTGCTGGAAAACCAGGATTTCCCAGTGGTCCTGGACCGGAATCAGTTCAATGGGACTTGGTATGAATGAGGTTTCTGATGTGTGAGAAGAGATGGTTTGCGTGATGGGACTGGGATGCTCATGTGCGTAAACGAAGAAATTGGCAATAGGCATCTCATGCAACTTGCATAGTACTATGGAAAGTGTAAGTTATTAGATAACAATTGTTATGATTTTGATAACGACAAAAGGAGTTTTCATATGCTATGCAAGTTGCTTGGGAGCAAGAGCCGCGCCGCGATCATCCGTCATTTGTTCACCTTTGAGAAGCGCCATGTATTTTTGCGTGAATTGTCTCGACTATGCGGGATAAGCGCTCCTGTTCTCATGAAGGAACTCCATCAACTAACATCTCTTGGTCTAGTTGAAAGCCGCAAGGACGGAAATCGAGTTGACTACTATGCCAATCATTCACATGTTTTGTATGAAGTATTATGTACATTGGTTATGCAAACGGAAGGAGTCATTGGGTTGTTAAGTCAATGTCTTGAGGCAAGCGATCTTGACTTGATTGTCTTCGTATATGGTTCTTATGCAACTGGCACTCAATGTGCTACAAGCGATGTTGATTTGTTCGTCATTGGCGACATTGGGCTACAGGAAGTCATTCGCCGAATACAGCCAGTCTATGACAAGATCAACTGCGAGATCAATCCTTTTGTGATATCGTGTTCGGAGTTGGTGGAAAGGATTCAAAGGAAAGACCCCTTCATCATGAATGTAATCCGCTCCCCCAAGATGTTTTTGCGAGGCAACATTGATGAGTTTGTCAACTTGGCGAGATAATGGTTGGCTACGTGACCATTCGCCTTCTCAGAAAGAAATGTCAAATCTTCTAGGTATAGTTGACCGAGATCTTCGCGACGCCTCGTCTTCATCAGGTTTGTCAATCGATTGGCATTTTTGTATTTCCTACAATGCAGTATTGAAGTTATGTACCATGCTTTTGCATGCGGAAGGTTATCGTCCGGAAAATGTCCTTGCTCATTTTCGAACCATCAAGTCTGTTGAGATAATCCTCGGCGTCGATCACAAGTTGACTGCGATTTACCTTGAAGCTTGTCGAAGCAAGCGGAATGAACTTGAATATGACATGGCTGGAAAAGTCTCTCAGCGTGAAGCACAGGAACTCTTTGATTTTGCAGTTGGTTTTCGAGAAGAAGTCCTCGTCCATCTCAAGGCAAAACATCCTGAACTCATGGAGTTTCTTGATGCCGACTGAATGCTATTGGCGAAAACTGGTTTCCGGCGAAAATTGATTGGCAAACCTAAAAAAGCAGTTGAAACCTGATTGATTTCTTAATTGCTTGATTATCAAATGGTTATAAATTTTATTCCGTTAACCATGTTGGTGAATTGAAGTACGTCAGTCTTCTGTAGCGCCTTTACAAGGCGCCCCGGCATGGGGGCATCCTGTCCCCGGGCTGAAGCCCGGGGTTAAGCATGGTCAGGCGCCTACGGCGCAAAGTCATTGGCGCGG